>NZ_JACNDU010000050.1:0-21592 GCF_017351735.1 Pseudomonas sp. FW300-N2A2
CCGAAAAAATCTCTGTGCTGTCGGCACTGCTGCCGGCGTTGGTCAGGCCGCTGCTCAGCTCATCGCTGCTGATGGCGCCGTCACTGTCGGTGTCCAGTGCGCTGATCAGCGCGTCGGCCAGTTCGGTGTTGGGTGCCTGATCACGCGGTGGTGGTGGCGGTGGTGCCATCGCAGCCATTTCTTCGCTGCTCAGGCTGCCACTGTCGTCACTGTCCAGATCGGCGAAGTTTTTGCTCAGGCTGACCAGCAGGCCGTCCTCGGTTTTCTGTGACAGAGCGCTGGTGAGCTCGTCCTGATCCACCGAACCGTCGCTGTTGGTGTCGAGCCTGGAGAGCAGTTCTTTCTGGAATTGCTGGCTGCGAGCATTGCTGGTTGTGGTGCTGCTGGTGCTGGTATAGCTCGTGTAGTTGCTGACGCTACCGATCATTGGGCTCACTCCCTGGAATGGAAAACCGGTGGGTGCACCGGCTTATGCAGCCTCAAGGAGCAAGTTGTCGTGGGTATGTGGGGTTTGTACCGATTGGTACACACAGGTCTCGGGTCAGACTCAGAACCTGTGGGAGCGGGCTTGCTCGCGAAAGCGGTGGATCATTCAGCATTGATGTTGACTGACCCACCGCTTTCGCGAGCAAGCCCGCTCCCACAGTGGATTTATGTGGGGATTCAGGTGCGGGGCAACCAGATAACGGCGGTCAAACCGCCACCGGGAGTTTCTTCCAGATTCAATTGCCCACCCAATCGTTCAGCCGCTTCACGCGCAATGGTCATGCCCAGACCGACACCCCCGGAGTTGCGATTGCGCGAACCTTCCAGGCGGAAGAATGGTTCAAACACCGCTTCACGTTTATCTGCCGCAATCCCCGGCCCATGGTCGATGACCCGGATCACCAGGTGCTCGCGATTGTCCTCAAGCACGACCTGCGCCTGCCCGGCATAACGCAGCGCGTTATCCAGCAGATTGTTGATGCATGAACGCAGGGCCATCGGTTGAACCTGCAGTGGTGCGCAATGGCCGCTGGCCTGGACATCGGAGCCCTGGTCCTGGGCGTTTTCGCTCAAGGATTCGACCAGCGCCTGCACGTCCATCCACTGCGGTGCCTCACTGGTGCGCTGCTCGTGCAGATAGGTGAGGGTGGCGTCGAGCATGCTGATCATGTCGTCCAGATCCTGGCGCATCTGGCCTTGCAGCTTGTCGTCGTCGATCTGTTCCAGCCGCAGCTTGAGGCGTGACAGCGGCGTGCGCAGGTCGTGGGACACCGCACCGAGCATCCGCGAACGCTGCTGCATCTGTTCGATGATGCGTTTTTGCATCAGGTTGAAGGTGTAGGCTGCTTGCCGGGCCTCCCGTGGGCCGGACTCATCCAGCGGCGGGCTGTCGAGGTTCTCGCTCAGGCGCTCGGCGGCGTCGCTCAGGCGCTGGATCGGCCGACTCAACAGTTTGGCGCCGTACCAGGCGGCGATGATCAGCGAAATCAGCTGGAAGGTAAGTGGCACCAGTGGCCCGCCGAACCATGGCCGTGGTGGCCGGTTTTCGAAACGCGGGTCCGGCGGCGGGCGCGGTCCGTCGAAGCCTTGGGCGAACTCGGGCGGGGGCGGCGGCGGAGGTGGGCCGTAATGATGAAACCAGGCAAACGCCAGCAGATGCGCCAGGATGATCGCCACCAGCAGCACGCCAAACAGGCGACCGAACAGCGTATCGAAGCGCGCACGCATCAGCCGATGTCTCGTGCATCGAACAGGTAACCCTCGCCGCGAACGGTTTTGATCAACTGTGGGGCTTTCGGGTCGTCCCCGAGTTTCTGGCGCAGACGCGAAACCAGCAGGTCGATGCTGCGATCAAAGGCTTCTATCGAACGACCGCGCGCCGCATCCAGCAATTGTTCACGGCTGAGCACCCGGCGCGGACGTTCGATGAACACCCAGAGCAAGCGGAACTCGGCGTTGGACAGCGGCACCACCAGGCCATCCGCCGCGATCAACTGGCGCAGCACGCTGTTCAGGCGCCAGTTGTCGAAGCGAATATTCGCACGCTGTTCGGTGCGGTCGTCGCGCACCCGACGCAGAATGGTCTGAATCCGTGCGACCAGCTCCCGTGGTTCGAACGGTTTGGCCATGTAATCGTCGGCGCCCAGTTCCAGGCCGATGATCCGGTCGGTGGGTTCGCAACGCGCGGTGAGCATCAGGATCGGAATGTCCGATTCGGCGCGCAACCAGCGGCACAGGGACAGTCCGTCTTCGCCGGGTAGCATCAGGTCAAGCACCACCACGTCGAAATGCTCCGCTTGCAGCGCCAGGCGCATGGCCGCGCCATCGGTGACGCCGCTGGCGTGGATGTTGAAGCGGGTCAGGTAGTCGATCATCAGTTCGCGGATCGGGACGTCATCGTCGACGATCAGGGCGCGAATGCTCCAGCGTTTGTCGTCGCCGGGCGCTTTTTGATCGTCGTTCACAGGTGCGTGGGTGTTGTGCATGCGTGCGTTCATCTGCCAGGTAGGCTGCCAACCACAAAGATGGGCTGCGAGGTTGTGGCTTCAGCATAGGCGTCCGGCCCGGAGGCGGGAAGTGCTGTAAGGACGTGTTGCGGCTGCCGAGGGTAGCGGGGAAGGGTGTTGTGGGCGTGTCGTGAGTGTATCGGTCTCGACACAATCGGCGAAAGGGCTAGGCTTGGCTGAGCGCCGACGACGATTTACCGATCATCGGGTCCCGCAGCCGCGCTGGTTCCGCTACAATGCGCGCCGATTTCGTCCTGCCTGAGAGCCCGCACATGTCCGTCTGCCAGACTCCTATCATCGTCGCCCTGGATTTCCCCACCCGTGACGCCGCACTGAAGCTGGCCGACCAGTTGGACCCGAAACTGTGCCGGGTCAAAGTCGGCAAGGAACTGTTCACCAGCTGCGCGTCGGAAATCGTCGGCACCTTGCGCGACAAGGGTTTCGAAGTGTTCCTGGACCTCAAGTTCCACGACATCCCGAACACCACCGCCATGGCAGTAAAAGCCGCGGCGGAAATGGGCGTGTGGATGGTCAACGTGCACTGCTCCGGTGGTCTGCGCATGATGGCGGCTTGCCGTGAAGTGCTCGATCAGCGCACCGGCCCGAAACCGCTGCTGATTGGCGTGACCGTGCTGACCAGCATGGAGCGTGAAGATCTGGCCGGCATCGGTCTGGACATCGAACCGCAGGAGCAAGTGTTGCGCCTGGCTGCGCTGGCGGAAAAAGCCGGGATGGACGGTCTGGTGTGCTCGGCGCTGGAAGCCCAGGCCTTGAAATCGGCTCACCCGTCGTTGCAACTGGTGACCCCGGGGATTCGTCCGGCGGGCAGCGCCCAGGACGATCAGCGCCGCATTCTGACGCCGCGCCAGGCGCTGGATGCCGGTTCCGATTACCTGGTGATCGGCCGTCCGATCAGCCAGGCGGCGGATCCGGCCAAGGCATTGGCTGACGTCGTAGCCGAAATCGCCTGACCAGACGCTGAAAATCAAATGTGGGAGCGAGCCTGCTCGCGAAGACGGAGTGTCAGTCGACATCATTGTTGACGGGTACACCGCTATCGCGAGCAGGCTCGCTCCCACATTGGTTCGCGGTTGTTACAAATATCGGGTTAAACCTTCAGCACCAACTTGCCGAAATTCTCGCCGCTGAATAACTTCATCAGCGTCTCCGGGAACGTCTCCAGCCCTTCGACAATGTCTTCCTTGCTCTTGAGCTGCCCCTTGGCCATCCACCCGGCCATTTCCTGCCCGGCCGTGGCGAACTGCGCGGCGTAGTCCATCACCACAAAGCCTTCCATGCGTGCGCGGTTGACCAGCAGCGACAAATAGTTGGCCGGCCCTTTGACGGCTTCCTTGTTGTTGTACTGGCTGATGGCGCCGCAAATCACCACCCGTGCCTTCAGGTTGAGACGGCTCAGCACGGCGTCGAGAATATCGCCGCCGACGTTATCGAAATACACGTCCACACCTTTCGGGCATTCGCGCTTGAGGCCGGCGACGACGTCTTCGCTCTTGTAATCGATGGCACCGTCAAAACCCAGTTCGTCGATCAGGAACTTGCACTTGTCCGCGCCGCCCGCGATGCCGATCACGCGGCAGCCTTTGATCTTGGCGATCTGCCCGGCGATGCTGCCTACCGCACCGGCCGCGCCGGAAAGCACCACGGTGTCACCTTCCTTCGGTGCGCCGACATCGAGCAGAGCGAAGTAGGCCGTCATCCCGGTCATGCCCAGCGCGGACAAGTAACGTGGCAGCGGTGCCAGTTTCGGATCGACTTTATAGAAACCACGCGGCTCGCCGAGGAAGTAATCCTGCACACCCAGGGCGCCGTTGACGTAGTCCCCGACCGCAAACCCCGGATGGCTGGACGCCACGACTTTGCCTACGCCCAGTGCGCGCATGACTTCGCCGATACCGACCGGCGGGATGTAGGACTTGCCCTCGTTCATCCAGCCACGCATGGCCGGGTCCAGGGACAGGTATTCGTTTTTGACCAGGATCTGACCCGTGGCCGGTTCGCCGACCGGGACTTGCTGATAGGTAAATGTCTCGCGGGTCGCCGCGCCCACCGGACGTTTGGCGAGCAGGAACTGGCGATTGGTCTGGGTAGTCATGACAGGCACTCAAGATGAATGAAGACTTGTTGATAGACCTTCATGGACGACCCCGCAAGTTTGGCTGATGCGGCGAATGCACATCGATCCAGTGCAGTGATAGTCGGTCCGGTGGTTTTATCACTGCAACTCATGGTCGCTTAACCGGGCTTCTGATAGTGCTGCCGCGCGGGTCGTGCCTGTGGCTAGACTGGTCGCACGCTAACTTGCACATTCTTCACTTCGAGGGCATCACAATGAGCATGACGTTTTCCGGCCAGGTCGCTGTAGTCACGGGCGCCGCCAATGGTATCGGCCGCGCGACCGCCCAAGCGTTCGCCGCCGAAGGGTTGAAAGTGGTGGTGGCCGACATGGACACCGCAGGCGGTGAAGGCACCGTGGCGCTGATTCGTACGGCGGGCGGCGAAGCGACCTTCGTGCGTTGCAACGTCACCCTGGAAAGCGATGTAAAAAATCTGATGGACGAAGTGGTGAATACCTACGGCCGTCTCGACTACGCCTTCAATAACGCGGGCATTGAAATCGAGAAAGGCAAACTGGCCGAAGGCACGGTCGACGAATTCGACGCGATCATGGGCGTCAACGTCAAAGGCGTCTGGCTGTGCATGAAGTATCAGTTGCCGTTGTTGCTGGCTCAGGGCGGTGGCGCGATCGTCAACACGGCGTCGGTGGCTGGCCTCGGTGCCGCGCCGAAGATGAGCATCTATGCGGCGTCGAAGCACGCGGTGATCGGCCTGACCAAATCGGCGGCAATCGAATACGCCAAGAAAAAGATTCGCGTGAACGCGGTGTGCCCGGCGGTGATCGACACCGACATGTTCCGCCGCGCCTATGAAGCGGATCCGAAGAAGGGCGAGTTCGCCAGCGCCATGCACCCGGTGGGTCGCATCGGCAAGGTCGAAGAAATCGCCAGTGCCGTGCTGTACCTGTGCAGCGACGGTGCCGCGTTCACCACCGGTCATTCGCTGGCGGTGGACGGTGGCGTCACGGCGTTCTGAAGCCGGGCCATGCACCGCAAGAAAACCCGCCACGTGTGCGGGTTTTTTTTAGCCTGGGGAATGGCTCGGGCAATGTGTTTCAAATGGTTAGATCCGTGAGTTTTGGCGGCGTTGTCGCACAGCCCATCCCGCGTTGCTGTGATTAACTGTTTTCCGCGAAACAAACAGGAGTTTGCTTGCTCATGGAATTGAGAATCGATCGACAGGCAATGGTGCCGGTCGTACAGCAAATCGTCGACGCGCTGGCTTGCTGGCTGCGTCAGAGCGAAATAGAGGCTGGGACGCGTCTGCCTTCTGCGCGGCAAATCGCACGGGTCAACTTGCTCAGTCAGACCAGCGTCGTTGAGGCCTGTGAGCGGCTGGTGGCCCAAGGCATGCTGGCGCCACGTCATGGCGCGGGGTTCGTCGTCGCAACCCCGGCGTTGGTCGCTGCGGACTCGCCGTGGTTAGAAGGTACAGAGGTCAATTCACGCAGCAGGGAGGGTGAGCTGCCGCTGGGGAGTGGCGGGCTTCCCGAAAGCTGGCGTGAAACCGACGACCTGAGCTACGCGATCCGTGAGGTCAGTCGCACGGACATGGCTGCGCTGTTCAACTACAGCACGCCGTTGGGTTTGCGGGCGTTGCGTCAGCAAATCCTCAAGCGCCTGAGGCTGCTGGATATCGCCGCAGAAGAAAGTCGAATCATGACAACGGCGGGCGCCAGTCAGGGACTTGACCTGATTGTGCGCACCTTGCTCAAGCCGGGTGATTGCGTGGTGGTGGAAAGCCCCGGTTATTCCTTGCTGTTCGAGTTGCTCAGGCTGCGCGGTGTCAACATGCTTGAGGTACCGCGCACGCCGCGCGGGCCGGACATCGAAGCGCTCACGGTACTGCTGCGGGAGAACAAGCCCCGGGCATTGTTCATCAACAGCTTCTATCACAACCCGACGGGCAGCAGCCTGACGCCGGCGGTGGCGGAGCGGGTCCTGCAACTGGCGAAAACCCATGGCGCGCTGGTGATCGAAGACGATGTCTACGCGGATTTGCACAGTGGCCCGGGCGTGCGACTCGCTGCCATGGAGACCGATGACAACGTGATTTACCTCGGCAGCTATTCCAAGATTCTCAGCAGTTCGTTGCGGGTCGGCTTTGTAGTGGCTGGCGCGGAAGTCATTTCAAGGCTGGCCGAGGTCAAGAGGATCAGCAGCCTGGGTACTTCCGGGTTTTGCGAGTCGGTGCTGGCCTGCCTGTTGGCGAGCGGTGCCTATCGCAAGTTGGTGCTGCGCCTGCGGCAACGTCTGAGCGGTGACCGAGAGGCCGCATTGCAGATGCTGGAAGACGCCGAGTGGGAGGTCTTCGGTAAACCCGTCGGGGGCCTGTTCATCTGGGCGCGATCGCGCAAGTCCGACTACGCTCACCTGCGGACACAGGCTCGGCGCTATGGTGTCCTGCTGTCTTGCGCGACAGCCTTCAGTCCCGCCGGCGAGGCCGGTGACTGGCAGCGTATCAATGTGGCCTATGCCTGTGATCCGCGAGCCCGGGCGTTTTTTCAGGCCACCGCTTTGAATCGACCTCAAGCGTTCTGAAAACGACGTTGGCGTAGCTTTTTGCCATTATTCCGACGCCAGAGACTTGTGTTGACACAGGCCCGTTGCGAATCTGCGTTAACAGACTATGTCAGGGGACTAAGTGCAATGATTTCGGCCGTGCAAGGACGTTTTGCCAACCTCGGTATGGCAAAAAAACTGGGTGTCGGGTTTCTGCTGGTGCTGCTGTTGACAGCCCTGGTGGCGGCCATCGGCGTATGGTCCCTGCAAACCATCAGCCAGCGCTTCGACGGGCTCAAACAGATGTCGTCGCTCAACAGTGGCCTGCTCAAGGTGCGGTTGCTTGAGCAGGAATACGCCTTGCACGGCAACCCGAAAATCGTCACTGCGTTGCACGAGGGCGTTGAAGGCCTGGTCGTCCTGGCGAATCAGCTCAAGGCGCAATCACCGGCCAACGTTCCGGTGATGAACGACGTCGAGCAATCGCTGGGAGCTTATCGCAAGGCGTTTGACGAATTTGTCTCGCTGAGTCAGGCCAAGGACCTGGCGCTGGAAATGGCTAGTTGGTCGGTGTCCAGCGTGGCCAACAACCTTGATGTGTTGCAGGCCGGTCTCGCCGACGATGGCGCTTATACCTTGAAGGACTCCGAGGGCAAGGACGGCAGCCAGTTCATCGAACAGGCCAATCAAGTCAGCCAGGTATCGCGGCTGATGTTGCAAGCCATGAACGAGGCGCGCGTGCGTCTGGACCAGAGCCGCAAGGGCGATGACAGTGCCAGCCAAGGCAAGATCGAGCAGGCCGACCAGGCGCTGGCTCAGGCCGAGCAGTTGAAAACCACGGTCAAGGACGAGGGCTATCAGACGGTCCTCAATGAGGTGGTCGGGCACATTGGCGGTTTCAGTGAAAAACTTGCCGAGTACACCGGCCTGCTGGCGCAGGAAAAAACCGTCTATGAACAGCTGCATCAGCGCGCCGCGCAGGTGGTGGAGCGGGTGGATCAGGCCTATGTCGCCGAAGACCAGTCGATGCAGACCGAGCTGAAAAAGAATTCACTGCTGATTATCGGTTCATCGGCCCTGGCCTTGCTGGTCGGGCTGATCGCGGCGTGGGTGATTACCCGATTGATCGTGGGGCCGTTGCGCAGTGTGATCCGTGTGGCTCAGCAGATTGCCGCGGGCGATTTGAGTGCGACGGTTGAAGTGACCCGCCGGGACGAGATCGGCCAACTGATGCAGGCCATGCAGCAAATGGGCGCGGGGCTCAGCAGCATTGTCAGCGGTTTGCAGGCGGGTATCGAGCAGTTGGCCAGTTCCGCGCAATCGCTGTCGGCGGTGACCGAACAGACCAATCTTGAAGTCAGCAGTCAGAAAGAAGAAACCGAGCAGGTCGCAACTGCAATGAACCAGATGACCGCCACCGTGCACGATGTTGCACGTAACGCGGAAGAAGCTGCCCAGGCTGCGCAGACGGCGGACGACAAGGTCGAAAGTGGCCAGGTGGTCGTGCGCCAGAGCATGGCGCGGATCGAGCAGCTGGCCGACTCGGCGTCCTCGGCCAGTTCCAGCATCGAGAGCCTGAGTGCGGAGATTCAGAATATCGGCACGGTGCTCAGCGTGATCAAGAGTGTGGCTGAGCAGACCAACCTGTTGGCGCTGAACGCGGCCATCGAGGCGGCACGGGCCGGCGAGCAGGGCAGGGGGTTTGCGGTGGTTGCCGATGAAGTGCGGGCCTTGGCGAAGCGGACCCAGCAATCGACCGAGGAGATTGAACGTCTGGTCAGTGCCTTGCGTTCGGCGGCGCAGTCGTCGGTGCATCAGATTCAGAGCAGTGGCGAATTGGTGAAGCTGGCGGTCAGTGATGCGCTTCAGACCGAAAGTGCCTTGGGCAGTATTGCTGCGGCGGTGTCGTTGATTCAGCAGATGAACCAGCAGATTGCAGCGGCTGCGGAGGAGCAGAGTTCTGTGGCTGAGGAGATCAATCGCAGTGTGACCAGTATTCGTGCGAGTGCGGATCAGTCTTCGTTGGCGATGCAGGGGAATGCGGCGTCGAGTATCGAGTTGGCGCAGTTGGGGGTTGAGTTGAAGGGGATGGTCGGGCATTTCCGGCTTTGATCGGTATGGCCCTTGTAGGAGCCGGCTTGCTGCGGGCGGCGTTCCGACGATGGCGGCCTGATATCCGACCTATCTCTTGTTGGTGTACATATCCATTCTTGGTGTAACGGCCGCTCACGGTTTCGCCCTTACGGCGAGTCCCTTTTGGCAAACGCCCCAAAAGGAACCAAAAGGTCTCGCCCCGGCGTCCGGCCCCTCGCTAAGGCTCGGCGTTCCTTCGCTCCGGTCCTGCTCCGTGGGCCCGCCGCGATCGGCCATCCCTGGCCGTGCGCGGCTAACCCGGCATCCATGCCGGGTTGCCCACTGCGCAGAACCTCCACTCAGCCTCCCGAAGGGGCGGGCAGATCAAAATCAAAAGCGCAAGGCGAGCTAACGCTCGGCCTCGTGGTTTGGTGGGGGTACGCCGATACATTGTAGGAGCCGGCTTGCTGCGGGCGGCGTTCCGACGATGACGGCCTGACAACCGACCTGATTCTCACGGATGTACCACGCCCTTTGTAGGAGCCGGCTTGCCGGCGATGACGGCCTGACAACCGACCTGATTCTCACGGATGTACCGCGCCCTTGTAGGAGCCGGCTTGCTGGCGATGGCGGCCTGACTACCGACCTGATTCTCGCGGATGTACCACGCCCTTTGTAGGAGCCGGCTTGCTGCGGGCGGCGTTCCGACGATGGCGGCCTGACTACCGCCCTGATTCTCGCGGATGTACCACGCCCTTTGTAGGAGCTGGCTTGCCAGCGATGACGGCCTGACAGCCGCCCAATCTTCCCCGGATGTACCCGCCGCTAAAACCCAACGCAAAAAAAAGCCACCTTGTCGGTGGCTCTTCATCTTTGCGTGATCAGTCGTAAATCACTCTCTTCTTCCAGTCCGCATCCGCCTCGACGTCTTTGAGGCCTTCGGTCAATTGGTTCACTTCGCCTTCAGCCGGCGCAGTTTTGTCCATGACTTGTGCATTCGCGCGGGCCAGGAGCTTTTCCAGGTATTCGAGTTGTTCGGCGTAGACCTGAGGTTCCTGTTGTTTGCGCAGGTATTGCACACCACGTTCGAACGCCAGGCGAGCCTGGCCAGGCTGGTTTTGTTGCAGGGCGTGCTGGCCGAGGTTGTTGAAGAATTCGATGTGCAATAGAACCAGGATGTGGCGAACTTCGCGGATCCAGCGTTTGGCTTCATTGGTTGGCAGGAAACCGTCCTGTGCCGCGCGGGTGATCTGACCGTGCAGGGCCTCGAGCAGGAAGCGTACATCCTTGGCCTTGGCTTCGGTCTGGATCGGTGCCGGCGGGTTGTTGACCGGGATCGATTCGCCCTGCGCGACAAGGGTGTTCAGTTCGCTGATCCGCACCTTGAGGTTGGCGCTGGATTTTTCCAGATTCAACAGGCGCTGGCAGACGTTCAGTTCCAGGCGGGTCAACAACAGCTTGAGAGCCGGAGTCATCAGCTGGCCAGGGAACGTTTCGGTAATTTCGCCACAGCGACGCAGGCGGTCGTTAAGCTCAACCTTGGTGCGGGCCTTTTCCAGTTTGTTGTTTTCCACCACATGGTTCATGTACCCAATGGCGATCAATAGTGCGATCCCGGCTACGACTAGCAGGGTGATCATGAGTGGTGTCACCGGTAAGACCTCTTTATGGGATTCGCGTGCGAGTGTAGTGGCTTGGCAGGGGAGCGCATAGGGCCGCTCGACGGGTTGAAACGAACAGGCTTATGCCTGTATCGACCGCAAACCTGCTTATATAAGTAATAGTGTGCTTGGTGCACATTGCCATCATCTGTTGCGTGGGTGGACTATAACGTCTTGGCGGGTGTCAGAATATAGGCGTCAAACACAGGGCGAGCAAAAAGCCGTATTCGCTGCTTAAAGCAGGGCGAAGTCATTGATTTAAATAAATTTATATCTGGGGGTTGACGACCCCTCAATCCATCCATAGAATGCGCGCCACTTACAGCGTAAAGCACACAGCGAAACGCGGTAGGGAGTGAATGTTGTACGTGTGTCCCCTTCGTCTAGTGGCCTAGGACACCGCCCTTTCACGGCGGTAACAGGGGTTCGAGTCCCCTAGGGGACGCCAATATGCGGGAATAGCTCAGTTGGTAGAGCACGACCTTGCCAAGGTCGGGGTCGCGAGTTCGAGTCTCGTTTCCCGCTCCAATTTTAAACAGCGTTGCTTTCGGGCAGGGCTGAGTGAAACCAGAACCAAGTCTTCGGATGCGGGTCTGGGCACCGAAACACACACCATGTGTTCCGGGCAGCGTGTCCCCTTCGTCTAGTGGCCTAGGACACCGCCCTTTCACGGCGGTAACAGGGGTTCGAGTCCCCTAGGGGACGCCATTTGCGGGAATAGCTCAGTTGGTAGAGCACGACCTTGCCAAGGTCGGGGTCGCGAGTTCGAGTCTCGTTTCCCGCTCCAAATTCACAAAAACGCCGCTCATTGAGCGGCGTTTTTGTTTGTGCAAAATTTATATCCAAGCCAAAAAGAGGCCCGCCAGTCAGACTGAGCGGGCCTTTTGCGTGGGCGGGTTTTTACATCGACAGAATCAGGCGCCCGGCGAACAGGATCAGAATCACCCCCATGGTGCGTTCGAACCAATGCCCCATGCGCATGAACAGCACGCGCACCCGGCTGCTGGAGAAGAACAGGGCAACGATGACAAACCACAGTGCGTTCACGAAACACATCCAGAGGCCGTAAAGCGCCTGGATGTTCAGCGGGGTCGTGGCACTGATGAGGGTGGTGAAGATCGCCAGGAAAAACAGCGTGGCCTTGGGATTGGTCGCGTTGGTCAGAAACCCGGTGGTGAACGCCTTCAGCAGCGTTTGTTCGACGACCGGCTCGTCGGCTTCTTTATCACCTTCCAGCGCGGATTTGGGCTTGCTGCGCAACAGGCTCACACCCAGGTACAAAATGTAGGCTCCGCCGATGACCTTGGCCACAGTCAGCAGCCAGGGCGTGGTGTGCATCAGCGCGCCGACGCCAAGCAGGGTGTAAAGCACGTGCACGGAAATGCCAGCGCCAATGCCCAGCGCCGTACAGATGCCTACCCACCGACCGAAACGCACGCTCTGGCGGATGGTGACCGCAAAATCCGGTCCGGGGGCGACCACGGCCAGAAAGTGAATTGTCGCCAGCGCCAGGAACTCGCCCAGGTAATTCGAAAACTGCATCTCAACTCCAGAAAGTAAGGGGGGAAGCATTGCCGCGATAGCCGACAAAGAAAGAAAGGCTCAGGCGCGGATCGGCCACGCCCGGTGTCACCGAGTGCATGCAGCGCGAATTGAACATGATGAAATCACCAGGTTGCGGAAGGACCTCCAGGACCGGAGCGCCGAGCAACGCCGGATCGATGCCGTAACTGTCGCCACGCATTTCGTCGAACTGGTCGGGAGAAATGTCGTGGTCCCACATCTGCAGCGCGCCGCCTTCGGTGGGCATGTTCAGGTAAACATTGCAGGCGAATTGCGCATCGAGGCTTCTGGCCTGGTAACTGTCGGGAGCGTCCTTGGCGAAGATGTCGTGGTGGGCCAGAAAACACACGCCGGGTTTCACCACTCGGGACAAGCCGACATACATCTTGCGGCCGTAGAGGTTTTCCAGATGCGCACCCGCCGGCCAGGACTCGTCGAGCATGCAGCGCAGGGTGTCGACCGGGGACGAGTAGGGCGCGCAACGGTTGCGCAGTTCCGCGATGTTGCGCGTGGCGCGTTCGAAATAGTCTTCGATCAGCAGTGGCTGGTTTTCAGCCTCATAAAACGCCATGCCGATACGACCGATGCTCGGTGCGTTGATATAGCCTTCGAAACCGGGCTCGAGAATCTTGTCGCCGATCTGAATCGCCAGCGGCGGGGCCAGGAAGCTTTTGACCCGGATGGCGAGGACTTCTTCGTTGGCCAGTTTTTTTATGCACGTCTCATCGAGACGCTCGACGTCAAGCATCATGGTTCAGGTCCATCTATCGGATAGTCAACGGAACCCGCGAATGCAGGCTCCCCCGGCGCCAGGCGATGCCGGAGTCGGCATCGCCCAAATGCTCAGTCCACGCTGTAGTGGACTGACAGCGTTCCTTTCTTCTGCGAAACGGAAGCGATCGTGACCGTGCCCAATTCCTTCAGGCTACGTACATGGGTGCCGCCGCAGCCATAGGCGGGCAGTTCACCGAAACCGATTTCCCGGGCGCCTTCGCGCAACGATGTCAGGCGCGGCAGGTCGTGGGCGATCCATTGTTCAATGCCGGACTCGATGGTCCGGGCGTCAACCTCCTGCGCGCAATCCACCGGTTTGAACTGCACGCGTCCCTCGCCCGGCCAGTGATGCGCCTTGATCGGCATCCAGCCCATGGCCTGGACGAAATGGCCGATCAGATGGCCGGCGGAATGCATCCGTGCGTTGAACTGGCGACGTTGCTCATCGATGCGAATCTGAGTCATGCCGAGAGGGACGGGGCGGTCAACGAAATGGATGATCCGGTCCGGGTCCTGGACCACGCGCAGTACCTGGCTTTCGCCGATCCAGCCTGTGTCAAAGGGTTGTCCACCGCCCTGAGGGTGGAACAGTGTGGCGCGTAGCACCACGGCGAATTCGTTCTCGTGCGGCGTGCAATCGAGGACTTCCACGTTAGCCTTGAGGTCATCACTATGGAAAAAGAGGCGAAGCGTCATATTCCATGTCCTCATTAAAAATTTTGTTTTTTATTATATGAAGCGTGGAATTGCGTGATAATCCGTTCAAACATCAAAGGACTGTTGCGCTGTGAGCATAAATCTTCCTCTGCCGTTGCTCGGTGAAATGGCGATATTCGTCAAGGTTGTCGAGACCGGCAGTTTCTCCGAAGCGGCGCGTCAGCTGGGCTCTTCACCGTCGGCGGTCAGTCGCAGCATCTCGCGTCTGGAGAAGGCACTCGCCACGCGCCTGTTGCAACGCACCACGCGCAAACTGCGGCTGAGCGATGGTGGCGAGGAAGTATTCAAGCGTTGCCAGGAGATGGTCAGCGCAGCCAAGTCGGTGATGGAAATCAGCGGTCAGTTCACCCATGAAGCGGAAGGGCTGGTGCGAGTCAGCGTGCCCAAAGCCGTAGGACGATTCGTGATTCACCCGCATATGCCGGAATTTCTGCGGCGTTATCCCAAAGTGGATGTGGAACTGTTACTCGAAGACCGTCAGGTGGATTTGATCGACGACAACGTCGATCTGGCGATTCGTATCACTGATCGGCCACCCGCCGGGCTGGTCGGGCGGCAATTGCTGACCATCGACCATCTACTCTGCGCTACTCCGCAGTACCTGGCCGAGCACGGCACGCCGACCCATCCCCATGACTTGCTCAACCACAGTTGCATCTACCTGGGTGAGACCCCGAGTGATGCGCGCTGGAAATTCAAGAAAGGCACCAAGGCCGTCACCGTCGGTGTGCGTGGACGATATGCGGCCAATCACACCGGTGTGCGACTGGGCGCGGTGTTGCAGCACATCGGGATTGGCAGCCTGCCGTACTTCACCGCGCGTTATGCGCTGGAGCAGGGCTTGATTGTGCAGGTGTTGCCGGACTGGACATTTCTGGCGTCGTACCACGGCGGGGCGTGGTTGCTGCATTCGCCGACGCGTTACATGCCGCCGAAGCTGCGGGTGTTGATCGACTATCTGGTGGAATGTCTTGGGAAGGAGCCGACGTTGAGCAAGCCGGGTAAACCCGGTGTGGCAGGCAAGGTCGCGGCTGAATACGAATTGCCCGAAAGTGATGGGTTGCTCTGACGGGCCTCTTCGCGGGCAAGCCTCGCTCCTACAGGGGCCGCGCATGATTTGTAGGAGCGAGGCTTGCCCGCGAAGGCGTCCGCCCAGACACCACATCACTGCGCAATGCCACAAAAAAAGGCCCGCATGTCTAACCATGCGGGCCTTTTGCATTTCTGACCGGGGATCAGTGCTTGCTGTCGTCGTTCGACATCGCCAGCAACTGCTTTTCCTGATTCCAGTCGAACGGTTCGTCGTTCTGTTCAGCTTCGAAGCGACGTTCTTCCAGCGCCTGATACAAGTCGATTTCATCGTCGGGCATGTAGTGCAGGCAGTCACCGGCGAAATACCACAACAGGTCACGCGGGACCAGGTGAGCGATTTGCGGGTAACGGGTGATCACCTGGCACAGGATGTCCTGGCCCAGGTATTGGCTTTCGATCGGGTCGACCGGCAGCAACGCACGCAGTTCGTCGAAGCGCTCCAGGAACAAGGCATGGCTTTCTTCGGGAACCTGATCGGCCTCACCCACGGCGACCAGGATACTGCGCAGGTGGTCGAGCAAAACGAGATGATCGGCAACGATGTTGGACACGAGATAAGTCCTCAAGAGCAAAACGGGCGCGGGAGTATAAAGCTCCTGCGCCCTTTTTTACATCGCAAGCAGGATCAGCGGACCTTTCCTTCGGCCAGCTTCAGCTCTTCTTTGTCGAAATCATCGACATCGATCACCTTGCGCCGCGCCACTTCGGCATTGCGCAGGTTGTGCGCTTCCACCGGCTGCAACACGCCAGCCTCCAACGCGGCTTCGATAACGTTTTCCCCGGCAACCGGTTTGACCTGACCGCTTTTGAGCGCCATGTGGAGTTTTTTCTGCACCGGCTGCACCGCGTTCAACAGGTCGCACGCGTGTTGCAGGGCACCAACGGCGTCATCGGCCGACTGCGGACGGAAGCATCCGCCGAGCAGTTCTTCCAGGGTTGGATCGCCCTTGGCCCGGCCAATCACCGCGGCCACTTCTGCACCGAGCTTGTCCGACGGCCCTTTATGACGGCGACCGAGCGGGAACACAATCACCCGCAACAGGCAGCCCAAAACCTTGTTCGGGAAGTTGGTCAGCAATTCATCCAGCGCGCGTTCCGACTGACCAAGGCTTTCTTCCATGGCCCAGGTAAACAGCGGCGCCATGTGTTCCGGTGAGTCTAGATCGTGGTAACGCTTGAGCGCGGCGGAGGCCAGGTACAGGTTGCTGAGCACATCCCCCAGGCGTGCCGACAGACGTTCGCGACGTTTCAGTTCACCACCCAGCAACATCATGCTCAAGTCCGCGAGCAGGGCGAACGCAGCCGCCTGACGGTTGAGCGCACGGAAGTACCCCTGGCTTAGCTTGTCTCCCGGTGCATGTTCGAATTGACCGAAACCAAGGTTCAGCACCAGTGTGCTGGCAGCGTTGCTCACGGCAAAACCGATGTGCTTGAGCAGCAGGCCATCGAACTCGGTGAGGGCCTGATCCTTGTCTTCACGCCCGGCGAGGGCCATTTCTTTCAGGACGAATGGATGGCAGCGAATCGCCCCCTGGCCGAAGATCATCAAGTTGCGCGAGAGGATGTTCGCGCCTTCGACGGTGATGAAGATCGGCGCGCCATTCCAGTTGCGCCCGAGGTAATTGTTCGGCCCCATGATGATCGCCTTGCCGCCATGCACATCCATGGCGTGGCTGATGCACTCGCGACCACGTTCGGTAAGGTGGTACTTGAGAATCGCCGACAGCACCGACGGTTTCTCGCCGAGGTCCACCGCGTTGGCGGTGAGCATCCGCGCCGCGTCCATCATCCAGGCGTTGCCGCCGATGCGCGCCATGGCTTCCTGAATACCTTCAAACGCCGACAACGGTACGTTGAACTGTTCACGAATCTGCGCGTATTGACCGGTTACCAGGCTGGTGAACTTCGCCGCGCCGGTGCCGACCGCAGGCAACGAAATCGAGCGCCCGACCGACAGGCAGTTCATCAGCATCATCCAGCCTTTGCCGAGCATGTCCTGGCCGCCGATGAGGAAGTCCAGCGGAATGAACACGTCCTTGCCGGAGTTCGGGCCGTTCATGAAGGCGGCGCCCAATGGCAGATGACGACGGCCGATCTCGACACCGGCGGTGTCGGTCGGGACCAGCGCGAGGCTGATGCCCAGATCCACTTCATCACCCAGCAAGTGATCCGGGTCATACGCCTTGAAGGCCAGGCCGAGGAGGGTGGCGACCGGGCCGAGGGTGATGTAGCGCTTTTCCCAGTTCAGGCGCAGGCCGAGGGTTTCCTTGCCTTCCCATTCACCTTTGCAGATGACCCCGGTGTCGGGCATCGAGCCGGCGTCGGAGCCGGCCAATGGTCCGGTCAAGGCGAAGCACGGGATGTCATCGCCGCGCGCCAGTCGTGGCAGGTAATGGTTGCGTTGTTCGTCGGTGCCGTAATGCAGCAACAATTCAGCCGGGCCGAGGGAGTTGGGGACCATCACAGTGGAGGCGAGGTCGCCGCTGCGGGTCGCCAGTTTCATGGCCACCTGGGAGTGGGCGTAGGCAGAAAAACCCTTGCCGCCGTATTCCTTGGGAATGATCAGGGCAAAGAAACCGTTTTCCTTTATGTGGGTCCAGGCTTCGGCCGGCAGGTCCATGTCCTGGCCGATCTGCCAGTCCGTGACCATCGCGCACAGCTCATCGGTCGGGCCGTCGATGAAGGCTTGTTCCTCTTCGGTCAGTTGAGCTTTGGGATAGGACAGCAGTTTGTCCCAGTCCGGACGGCCGCTGAACAGTTCGCCGTCCCACCACACCGTGCCGGCGTCGATGGCATCGCGCTCGGTTTCCGACATCGGCGGCAGGGTTTTCTGGAACCAGTTGAACAGCGGCGCGCTGAAGTATTTGCGACGCAGGTCGGGTAGCAACAAGGGCGCTGCGACGGCCGCGATCAACACCCACAGCACCAGCAGCAGCCAGCCAGGCGCACGGCTGAAGGCCCCCATCGCGACCACATAAACGGCAACGATGCACAGGGCGGGTAGGGGGGCGATACGGCGGTGGGCTAAATACGCAATCCCGACAACCAGAACCAGTATCCACAACAGCAGCATATTTAATCCTCCGTGAAACCAGGGCAAAACCAACCTTCAGAGCTTAGACGGCATCCGCAAAACAGGGTGGTCAGAGCGAGGTGATTGAAATCGTGGGAAACCTTCGATGAGTTTTGTAGGACCGATTGGCATCGGGCCGGGAAAATCGTTCGCCGGGCGGGCGGCAAAGCGTCCATGTTTGGCCGAAACGTCGTTATCTCTGTGCTGAACCTGTCGCTAGACTCGTGGCTTCCCCAGGAGATTGTCCTCATGCACGAGTATCTGCGTCCCGGCCGCTTCATCGATAGTGACCACCCGTCGGTGGTGGAGTTCGCCGAAAAACATCGCGGCAGTAACCGCGACCCGCTCGAGCAGGCGATCAATCTCTATTACGCGGTGCGCGAGGCCGTGCGTTACAACCCTTACACGTTCAGCCGCGATCCAGAGACCTTGCGCGGCAGTTATGCGCTGTCGACCGGGGAAAGTTATTGCGTGCCCAAGGCCACGCTGCTCGCCGGTGCGGCGCGGCATTGCGGGATTCCCGCGCGGATCGGTCTGGCGGATGTGCGCAATCACTTGTCGACCCCGCGTTTGCTGGAATTGCTCAAGAGTGACGTGTTCGCCATGCATGGTTATACAGAGCTGTACCTGAACGATCGCTGGGTCAAAGCCACGCCGGCGTTCAACCAGAAGCTCTGCGAAATGTTCAACGTTGCGCCGCTGGAATTCGACGGGATCAACGACAGCGTTTTCCACCCGTTCAATCGTGACGGCGAGCAACTGATGGAGTACTTGATCGATCACGGTCAGTTCACCGATGTGCCGGAGGCGTTCTTTTTCGAACACCTGGAAAAGTGCTATCCGCACTTGTTCAGCGAACAGTTGCCGCAGCTGTTGGGGGACATGCAGAGCGATTTGAGTCGCGGCTGATCCGGCGTATGCTGCCTGCGCATTCATCAATCAAGAGGCGGTCATGCTGAAGATCTGGGGTCGGAAAAATTCGTCGAATGTCAGAAAACCTTTGTGGGCCGCCGAAGAACTGGGCCTGGCCTATGAAGCCATCGATGCAGGCGGCGCCTTTGGTGTGGTCGATACGCCCGAGTATCGTGCGATGAATCCCAACGGTCGCGTTCCGGTGATTGAAGACGACGGCTTCGTGCTGTGGGAGTCCAACGCCATCGTGCGTTACCTGATGGCCCGCCACGCCAACGACACCGCCTGGTATCCCTCGGATCTGAAGGCCCGCGCCACTGCCGACAAATGGATGGACTGGACCACTTCAAGTTTTGCCGGGCCGTTCCGCACCGTGTTCTGGGGTGTCTTGCGCACACCGGCAGATCAACAGGACTGGCCCGCCATCAACGCCGCAATCAAAGAGTGCAATGGCTTGCTGGCAATGGCCGATCAGGCATTGGCGGCCAAACCGTACTTGTCCGGCGATGAAATCGGCATGGGCGACATTCCCCTCGGCAGCTTCATTTATGCCTGGTTCGAGATGCCGATCGAGCGTGCGCCGCAGCCACATTTGGAAGCCTGGTATGCACGGCTGAAGCAGCGTGCGGCGTACAAGAAAGCCGTTATGACCGCGTTGACTTAATACTCACTATCGACACACTTGACTGTACTTGTGTGGCGGCGACAAGCACCATTGCGCTCATGCGCCGCGGTTGCAATGCTCGCCGCCCGCCCTTATTGATCCCTTTCTTCCCTTCTTGGTGCGTAAATCCGATATGAGTTCCGCTCTGTCCATCCGGCAGCTAACCAAAACCTACGGCAACGGTTTCCAGGCCCTGAGTGGTATCGATCTGGACGTCGCCGAAGGTGACTTTTTCGCCTTGCTCGGCCCTAACGGCGCCGGCAAATCCACGACCATCGGCATTCTCTCGACCCTGGTGAACAAAACCAGCGGCACAGTGAATATCTTCGGCAACGACCTGGACAAGAATCCTGCGCAGCTCAAGCGCTCCATCGGCGTGGTGCCCCAGGAATTCAACTTCAACCAGTTCGAAAAAACCTTCGACATCGTCGTGACCCAGGCCGGTTATTACGGCATCCCGCCGAAAATCGCCAAGGAACGCGCCGAGCAATACCTGACCCAACTCGGTTTGTGGGACAAGCGCGATGTGCCGTCGCGTTCACTGTCCGGCGGCATGAAGCGTCGCTTGATGATCGCCCGTGCGCTGGTTCACGAACCGCGCCTGCTGATCCTCGACGAACCGACGGCGGGGGTCGATATCGAGCTGCGTCGTTCGATGTGGACGTTCCTCACCGAGCTGAACCAGAAAGGCATCACCATCATCCTCACCACGCACTATCTGGAAGAGGCTGAGCAGTTGTGCCGCAACATCGGCATCATCGACCACGGTACGATCGTCGAGAACACCAGCATGAAACAGCTGCTTGGCCAGCTGCATGTGGAAACCTTCCTGCTCGACACGAAAAACATGCTGAGCGTTGCGCCGCAGTTGCTGGGTTACCCGACCCGTTTGCTCGACGGCCATACCCTTGAAGTCCAGGTCGACAAGTCCATGGGCATCACCGCGTTGTTCACTCAACTGGCGCAGCAGAACATCGAAGTGCTGAGCCTGCGTAACAAAACCAATCGCCTCGAGGAGTTGTTCGTGTCCCTGGTGGAGAAAAATCTGTCGAAGGTGGCGGTATGAGTTCCGAGCTGCAGCCCAATCTCGTCGCGCTCAATACCATCGTTTATCGCGAGGTCAAACGCTTCACCCGGATCTGGCCGCAGACGCTGCTGCCGCCGGCGATCACCATGGTTTTGTACTTCGTGATCTTCGGCAATCTGATCGGCCGGCAAATCGGTGACATGGGTGGTTTCACCTATATGGAATATATCGTGCCGGGGCTGATCATGATGTCGGTGATCACCAACTCCTACGGCAACGTTGTGTCGAGCTTCTTCGGCAGCAAGTTCCAGCGTTCCATCGAGGAATTGATGGTGTCGCCGGTGTCGCCGCACACGATTCTGATCGGCTACACCCTGGGCGGTGTGCTGCGCGGGTTGATGGTCGGGCTCATTGTGACGTTGCTGTCGCTGTTCTTTACCAAGTTGCAGGTGCATCACCTGGGCGTGACTATTCTGGTGGTGGTGCTGACGGCGACGATCTTCTCGTTGCTGGGGTTCATCAACGCGGTGTTTGCGCGCAACTTTGATGACATCTCGATCATTCCGACGTTTGTGCTGACGCCGCTGACCTATTTGGGCGGGGTGTTTTACTCGATCTCGTTGTTGCCGCCGTTTTGGCAGACGGTGTCGTTGGCCAACCCGGTGCTGCATATGGTCAATGCGTTTCGTTATGGGATTCTTGGGGTTTCGGACATCAGGATCAGTGTGGCGATTACGTTTATGCTGGTGGCTACGGTTGTTCTGTATATCGGGTGTGCGCGGTTGTTGGTTAGCGGTCGCGGGATGCGGACTTAAGGGTACATATCCGTTGCTTCGGTAGTGGCTGATATTGGTTTCGCCCTTACGGCGAGTCACTTTGGAAAAGCCCCAAAGTAACCAAAGGGCTC
>NZ_JACNDU010000051.1:0-19902 GCF_017351735.1 Pseudomonas sp. FW300-N2A2
CAAAGAAATTTAGGGATACGCTAAAGCTTTGCAGGTTGTCGATCAGTTATGGCCCACTGTTCGCGCTGCTTCCGTCCCTGGAGGTCACAATGCCGCCGATCATCACGCGCCTGGTGGCGCTGTTTGTTCTTTGTCTGACGCTTGAAGTGCCAGCCCAGCCCGGCGCCTGCCCAGCTGGCGAGAAACAAGTTTGTCTGGACGGCTGCATCTGCCTGCCAGACCTGGGGCAAGTACTCGGCCCCGTGCCTGATGGTGTCTACCAGATCGCTGCACCTGCCCTGGCGCTGTGGCTGACCCAAGCCCACGCTGAAGTAGTCAACACCAGCATCCAACCCATCCCACCGCACATCCGCGAGCAACTGCTGCGCTGGTACGACCCCGGTGTCCTCGATGCCGCGGGCTATAAAGTCAGCGACAACGGTCAGTTCAGTGCCGCCACTGCCATGCTGCAAAACCCCGATGTCGGAGCTGTGACGCTGATCGACATCATTCTCTTCCGGGACGCTCAAACCGCAGAACAGGATGTCGCGCTCTGGGCTCACGAACTCAAGCATGTGCAGCAGTTTCAGGAGTGGGGAGTCGATGGATTTGCCCAGCGGTATACACAGGATTTCAATGCGGTGGAGGCGCCGGCTTATGCCATACAGGCCGAGGTCAGGCGGTTTGTGCGGGGAGGGGCTGATTGAAAGGTAGCGTTCACGAAACGTCAGCACGTCATCAATGACTTCCCCGCTATACAAACGTAATCTTGTCGATTCGCTTCCCAAGACAAGAAAAAAAACAGGAGTCATTAATGCAACCGATCCGTCTCGGTCTGGTGGGCTACGGCAAGATTGCCCAGGATCAACACGTTCCAGCGATCAACGCCAACCCCGCGTTCCAGTTGGTCGCTGTCGCAACGCAAGGGCAACCCTGCGCCGGCGTAGAGAACTTTCAGTCCCTGGGCGAGCTGCTCGAAAACGGCCCGCCTGTGGATGCGATTGCGTTTTGCACTCCACCGCAAGGACGATTCGCACTGGTGCAACAAGCGCTGGCCGCAGGTAAACACGTACTGGTCGAAAAACCTCCGTGCGCCACGTTGGGCGAAGCGATGGCGTTGGTGAGTCAGGTTGCAGAGCAAGGCGTCAGCGGTCTGTTCGCCTGGCATTCACGCTACGCGCCCGGCATTGAAGCCGCTCGTGACTGGCTGGCCACCCGCACCCTGCAAAGCGTACAGATCGACTGGAAGGAAGACGTGCGCAAGTGGCACCCCGGCCAAGCGTGGATCTGGCAGCCGGGCGGCCTGGGCGTCTTCGATCCCGGCATCAACGCCTTGTCGATTGCGACTCATCTGCTGCCCCTGTCGCTGTTTGTCGAGTCCGCCGAACTGCGCGTCCCCGACAACTGCCAGTCGCCTATCGCCGCGTCCATCAAAATGTCCGACGCGCGCCACCTCGATGTTCGTGCGGAGTTCGATTTCGACCACGGCCATGACGAACTCTGGAGCATCGAGATTCGTTGCGCCGAAGGCATCCTGCGACTGGACAACGGCGGCGCACTCTTGAGTATCGACGGCGTGCGCCAGGTCGTATCGGAGGAGGGCGAGTACGCGGCGGTGTATCGATATTTTCAACAGCTGATTGGCGACAAGGCCAGTGACCTGGATCTCCAGCCGCTGCGACTGGTCGCCGATAGCTTTTTTGTCGGCAGCCGGGCGTTGGTTGAGCCGTTCTACGATTAGTGACTGCTCAGGTAAAGGCATTGGCGCGTCGGCAGGTAACGTGGTCTTGTGCCGAGTTCTTTCGCGCCAATCGACAAACTCTACGCCCGGGGTTGCACGCTACTCTGCTGCCTTGAGCGTGTTGACCTGAACCAGGAGCGTTGAAGTCTCGGAGGTTTCCACGAACAGGTCATAGGCCTCCAGATAGAGGTACGCATTGCTTGTCTTCAGTGCGCTATCGGTGACGCATGTAACCTTGCGCGCCAGTCCCTGCAACGAGGCAACTGTTTGTGTAGCAGGGAAGGATTCACCCACCGAACACTCAAATTTCTGCACGAAAGTTTTGCCAGCGCTGTCAGTAAATTTTTTGCTGTAGGCGATATCGCTCCCGGGTTTCAGGTTTTGCCAATCGCCATCCAGGTCGATGTCTGCAAGGTTGCTTCGCTGGTCGGTTTTGCCCGCGATCTGAGATCGGCTCGTTGCTGCAAGTTCGATCATCCCGCGCCAGCGCAGTCTCACGCTCTCGCTGCCTAACGCTCCCGTTGCCTGCTCGCGCCAGATCCCGCGAGCCGGGCCCGGTTGCAGATACAAGTCCATTGGATGGTCGTTGATCACGGCGCGCGGCACCAGTGGGGAGGAGGCGTTGTAAGTGAATTGCAAATGACTGAGCGTGTGGGTCGGTTGTCCCTGTGGCAGTGCGCTTACCTGTGCCAATAGCGGTGCCGAAGCCTCTGGCGTCAGCATGTTCGGCGGCAGTTTTTTGCGGATGACTGGCGTGGCGAGTTGCGCCATGTTGGCGGGTTCGGCGCACACGGTGCCAATCAGTCGGGCGCGTTGTTCTTTGTCCAGGGCGCTATCAAGCGGCTGAACGGGCGGTGGCAGCAAAATGTCCTCGCCCAGGCGATAAGCCAAGCGGGTGCTGGCCTGTCGGGTCGCACAGTCGACTTCAATACGCTCGAACTGGCGGCCATAGGGCTTGCCTTCGCTTTCATCCAGGCGGGTGCGGCCATAGTCGATGCCCGCCCATATCGAACGCCGTGAGTTGTCTATGGCCAGTGTGCCTGGGTCTAGTAACAAGACGTCTTCGGTTTCGCCGGGCAACTGCTTCCAGGCACTGTTCCGGACTGCCTGGCACATCTGCTGGGCGATGTTGCGCGCTGGGTCTGCTGGCAGGACGTAAGGGCTGCTCCAGTCCTTTTCGCGTCGATAATCCATGGCTAAAGTCGACAAATTGCAGCCAGCGAAAAGCCGGGCCTGGGTGGCCGGCGCGGCGCCTTCGGCCGGCACGTTAACCATCACCATGGCCGTTTGGTCGAGTCTCAGCGTGGTATCCAATGGCAAAGGCCGGGCTTGTATCCGGGTCATCATGGCTTGATTTTGTACGAGGCGCTCGGCAGACATCCGCTTATAGTAATCGGCCATCCCGTTGCCTTGCAGGGCACAACCCGTGAGGGACACGGCAAAAACGGCGCCCGTCAGGCGAAATACAATACTCACGGCAAACAGCTCCTTAGCGCCCTATATCAAGACCATTTGAATCGGCTTGACCGTCAAAACCTTTAGGGCGGCGAGTGGCTGCGTTTGTTTTCGTTCTTCAGATTTTCCTGGCGGGGGCGGCGTCATCACCCAATCAGTTGCCATGACGCCTGTTCACCTGGACGCCAATTCAATTGGTGACCAACAGCTCCGGGCCGAGGTAGTCGTTGATGTGGTCGATGTCGTCGTCGCCCAGGCTGCCCACCGAAGAGGCCAGGCGCAGGCGCGACATCAAGTAACGCAGCTTCGCCTCGAACAGATCGTGGCGTGCAACGAAGAGCAGTTCTTCGGCATTGAGGACGTCCGAGTTGGTGCTGGTGCCTCCTTCCTTGAAACCCTTGCGTGTGGACAGCAGTGAGCGTTCGTTGGACTCTACGGCCCGCTCCAGGGCGTGAATACGTTTGGCGCCGCTCTGTACGCCGGCGTACTCGCGGGTCGTTCCCGAGATGACTTCCTGTCGCGTGGCGTCGAGTTCGTCCAGGGCCTTGGAGCTATTGGAACTGGCCTGGCGTGCCAGCGCGCTGGTGCCGCCACCGTTGTACAGCGGGAAGTTGACTTCCAGCCCGATTGAGCCGTAGCGGTTGCGTTGATTCAGCTCGGAGATGGATTGGCTATCGCCCGCGGTGTAGCCGGCAACGAAATCCAGTGTCGGCCAGTGGCCCGCCTTGACGCGTTTCACTTCTTCTTCAGCAAGGTCGCTGCTATGACGGCGCGCATGGATCAGCGGGCTGTCGGTCTGAGCCTTGACCAACCAGTCCTGCAGGTTGCTCGGCAGCAGCGGTGGCGTATCGAAAGTCGGACGCAAGGTGGTCAACGATTCGGGGGTTTCTCCGATGTACTCCTCAAGCTTGCGGCGGGCATTGATCAGGTTGTCCTGCGCTTCGATCAGCTCGGCATCGGCAAGGTCGCGGCGAGCGATCGACTCGTCGATGTCGGTGACGGTGCCGGCCCCCAGCTCCATGCGCCGTTTCGCCGAAGCGAGTTGCTCCTCGAAGGCGTTCAGCTTGGACTTGGCGAGGACGATGGTTTCGCTGGCCAGCAGCACGTCGAAATAGCTTTCGGCGAGGCGCACCGCGGCGTCCTGACTCTTGGCATCGAACACCGCGACGCTGTAGTCGGCACGCTGTTTACCCTGGCGGTACTCGGCCATTTTCTGTTTGTTGAACAGCGGCTGGCGCAAGCGCACGTTGGCGCCCTTGGAGTCGTAGTCCAGATCCCTCTCGATGCCGCTCTGGCGCTGGGTGCCATTGACCTTGTTGTCGTAGGCCGAGGCACTGATCTGCGGCAGCAGACCGGCCTGGCCGATGGCGCGGTTTTCCAGGCCGGCCTCCTTTTCATGCACGGCAGCGCGATAGATGGGGCCTTGGTACTGCAACAGATCCCACGCTTGTTTGAGGTCAATGGCGCTGGCAGGCAGAGACAGCGATAGCAGGCAGGCGAACAGGCAATGACGGTCCATTTCATTGTTCCTTGAAAGAGCTGTCAACACGGTCGAGCATTGGTTTCAGAAGATAGCTCATCATGTTGCGCTCGCCAGTTTTGATGGTGACGCTGGCGGGCATGCCGGGACGAATGTGATTGCTGCCAAGCAGGTTCATGCCATCGGGTGTGACCTCTACCTGAGCCAGATAGAACGGTTGCTTGCTTTCCTCGTCCATCAGGCGGTCGGCGGAAACGGTCTTCACGCGGCCTGGGATGTTGGGCGTCTGGGCATGGTTGAAGGCAGGGAAGGCAATGTCCACGGCGAGGCCGGGGACCATCTTGTCGATGGCCTGCACGGGAATCATCGCGTCGACCTGCAGCGGCTCGTTGTCCGGAACGATTTCCATGATCTTGAAGCCGGGCTGGATGATCCCGCCGACAGTCGCAATGCTCAGGGACTGGACCATGCCATCGATGGGCGATCGAATCACCGTGTGGGTCACTTCATAGTCCAGCGCACGCAAACGGTCGGCCAGGGTGGTGTTTTCCTTGGCGGTGTCGGTGAGCTGCGATTCGACTTCCTTCAGGTAATCGTGCTGGCGCTGCAGGATGCGCAGCTTGATTTCGGTGGTCTGGCTACGCACGCGAGCGATGTTGTTGAGGTTCTCGGCCTGGCCGGCGGAGAGGTCGGCATTGCTGCGCTCCAGCTCCAGCAGGCGGTTGCGCGGCACATAGCCTTCGGCAGCCAGCACGCGGGTGCCTTTCAGTTCCTGGTTGAGGAAGTTGATCTGCGAGGCGCGGGCGCCATAGACCTGTTGCAGGCCCTTGAGCTGCACCGCCGACGCCGCGAGGTTTTCCTGCAGGATGCTGATTTCGCCAGCGAGGCCAGCGCGTCGGGTGTTCAGCAGGCGTTGCTGCAGATCCATGGCAGCCAGCAGGCGGTGGTCATTCCCGAAGCGCTTGAACAGTTCGGGATCGAAGTTCACTACGTCGAGGTTGTCACGTTCCGCTTCCAGGCGGTTTTCCACGGTCTTGCTGACGATGTACTGGGCGCTGACCGCACCTTGTTCGGCAAGTGCGCGCAGCGAATCGAGGCGGACCACCTCCTGGCCTTTTTTCACGGAATCGCCTTCGCGGACAAGAATGGCCTCCACAGTGCCGCCGCTCAGATGCTGCACGGCTTTGCGATTGCTGGTGACTTTTACCGTGCCTGTCGCTACCACGCCGGCATCCAGCGGCGCCAGCCACGACCACAGGAGGAAGCCGCCGAAGCCGGCGAGCACCAGCCACAGGCCCCTGCGCACAGGTTTGGCGACGTCCAGATCTACATCGTTCCTGGGGTCGACGTGAATCATCTCGGTGTGTTGGCTCATTTGCATGATCGGTCACTCCCGCGTTTTGACGGAGGCCAGCGGAGTCGACGCGCCTGCAGGCATCACACTCGCCTTGCGCAGCGCTGCGAATACTTCGTCGCGAGTGCCGAGCATCTGCACGCCGCCGTCACGCAGCATCAGCACCTTGTCGACGGCGCAGAGCACATTGGGACGGTGGGAAATCAGAATGACGGTGGCGCCACGGTCTTTGAGTTGGGCCAGCGCATCGACCAACGCCTTTTCACCTACGTCGTCGAGGTTGGCGTTCGGCTCATCGAGCACAATCAGATTGGGGTCTCCATACAGCGCGCGGGCCAAGGCGATGCGTTGCTTCTGGCCACCGGAAAGCGGGCTGCCATCGGTGCCCAGGCGGGTCTCATAACCTTGCGCAAAACGCAGGATCATCTCGTGCACGCCCGTCGTTCTGGCGGCGCGGATGACCGCGTCGCTGTCCACTTCGCCAAAGCGCGCAATGTTGTCGGCGATGGTGCCTTCGAACAGCTCCACGTCCTGTGGCAGGTAACCGAGCCAAGGGCCAAGTTCGCCTTTGTTCCAGGTGAATATGTCCGCGCCGTCGAGGCGCACCTTGCCGGCCTGTGCCGGCCAGACGCCGACCAACAGACGGGCGAGGGTGGATTTGCCCGAGGCGGATGGGCCGATAATGCCAAGGCTTTCGCCGGGGGAAAGATTGAAGCTCACCCCGCGCAGAATCGTGTTGTTGGTGCCGGGGGAGCCGGCGTACACATTCTCCACTGCCAGCATGCC
Organism: Pseudomonas sp. FW300-N2A2; assembly: GCF_017351735.1. Lineage (NCBI taxonomy): Bacteria > Pseudomonadati > Pseudomonadota > Gammaproteobacteria > Pseudomonadales > Pseudomonadaceae > Pseudomonas > Pseudomonas sp. FW300-N2A2. The sequence continues at coordinate 6,796 of NZ_JACNDU010000051.1, forward strand.
CAGCGGCCGTTGCAGCGACATGCTTGGTGGTCGGCGCGGAAAGTCGTTGAGCATTTCATTCAACCGGCCCCAGGCCGAACGGCAGCCAAGCAGTTGCTTCCACGACGCGATGACTTGTTCCACCGGGCCCAGCGCGCGGCCGGTAAGGATCGAGCAGGCAATCATCATCCCGGGGGTGATCTTGCCTTCGATCGCCAGCAGCGCACCGGCGCCGAGGATCAGCGATTGCAAGGTGATGCGCACGAAGCGCCCGGTGCTGCTGATCAGGGCGGCCCGGTCTGAGGCCAGGGTCTGCATTTCCAGAATGCGCAAATGGCTTTGGTACCAGCGCTTGCCGATCGACGGCAACATGCCCATGGCCTCGATGACCTCGGCGTTGCGCAGGTTGTTGTTGGCGTAGGTGGCGGAGGAGAGGGCGGCCTGATTGGCTTCGGCCAGCGGCTTTTGCGTCGCCTTCTCGGTGAGGTAAGCCAGGCCCATCAGAATCAGCGAGCCGATGAGCGTGACCAGTCCGAGCAGCGGGTGGATCAGGTAGGCGACCAGCAGGTAGATCGGCGTCCATGGCGCATCAAAGAACGCGAACAGGCTGTTGCCGGTGAGGAACTGACGCACCTGCGCGAGATCCTGCAGGGCCTGGGCCGGATTGCCTCCGGCGCGGTTCAGGTTGCGCTCGAATGCGGCGGTGAAAATGCGTCGATTGAGGTCCATGTCGAGGCAGTTGCCGACCCGGATCAGCACACGGGTGCGGAACATTTCAAGCGTGGACATCAGCAAGAACAGGCCTATCACCAGAACGGTCAGCATCGTCAACGTTGTGACGTTGCGACTGACCAAGGCTCGATCATAGACCTGCAACATGTAAACGGCTGGCGTCAACATCATGACGTTGATGACGCCGCTGAAACCCGCCAGGGAGTAAAAACTACGACGAAGTCGGAAGAGTGCGTCGGCCAGTTCGGATCGAGAGTTCGACTGCTTTTGCATTTGGCTGACCCCCTCTTCAAAAAGCCGTTTGCCCTTGCGGAGCAGCAGCTAACAGATTTAGTCACGTGGGTAGCCGTCGATACGCAGGTTCGCTCTCGGGCGAATCTCATGCAAATTTCTGCGTTGCTCCCGTAGCAAGCAGCGTAGGTCGCGGCGAAACAATCTGAAATAACATTTCGCTCTAATGGTGCGTCAATCTTTCTATAAGTCCATTAAAAACAGCGAGTTGAGAGGCTTAGCACCGGTCGTCCGGTTTGTCCGTCGTAAAATTGACAATTTTTTGCTATCCAACTTTAGTCTTACTCATTGACGACAACCGTCCGCCTGAAGTCTGTCAACTCTTTGGCAGCGAAAAGCGCGGTGGTTCTCCGAAGGAGCACAGCATGTCGATCACTTCGTTCTACTGCAGAGGGAAGGGGCTGTTCAGCAAGTTCGCCTTGACCTCAAGTTTCCATGGCCCGCCTAGGGCCCGGGTTCGCTCTGCCTGATCGCTTAGCGAGCCATTCTTTCGCGAGTTCCGCGAATTCCAGGCGCGCATACCGGGGGCCGTACTGACGGCTTTGCCTTCCCGTGTCAGCTCTCGCCAAAAAAATGAACCTACACACTGCGCAAGCCAGCACCTGACTGGGCGCGGGAGGATTCTTTTCGTCCCGTGCCCTTCACCAAAGAAATCGAGGGCAAGCAAAATGGCCAATTTCAACAAGTCCGACCTGGAGTTCATCCTCAAACAAATTTTCATCGCAGAAGCACATGCCGACGGCGCCAGCCTCAGTGATTTGCTACCCAACAGTCAGGTGCCTTTCGGCCTGCGCACCGTCGATGGCAGCTACAACAACCTGGTGACCGGGCAAAGTGAGTTTGGCGCTGCGGACAATGCCTTCCCGCGCCTGCTGGACCCCTCGTTTCTGGCGTCATACTCCGGGACAGGGGATGTGATCGACCCACAACCACGGATTATCAGTAACCTGATCGTTGATCAGACCGCCAACAACCCGGCTGCGGTTGCGGCGAACGGCGGTGCCGATCCGGTCATCAGCCCAGGCCCCGATGGTGTCTTCGGCACGGATGACGACAAACAAGTGTTCTTCATCCCCAACCAGTCCGCGGACGCCGGTCTGACTGCGGGCTTCAACTCGTGGATGACTTTCTTCGGCCAGTTCTTCGACCACGGCCTCGACCTGGTCAGCAAGAGCGCTACCGATTTTGTGTTTATTCCGTTGCAGCCGGACGATCCGTTGTTCGTGCCGGGCAGTCCGACCAACTTCATGGTGCTGCCACGGGCCGTGCGTACGGCCGGCGCGGACGGAATTGTTGGCACGACGGACGATGGGCAGCTCAACACCACCTCGCCGTTCGTAGACCAAAGCCAGACTTACAGCTCCCACCCCTCGCATCAGGTATTTCTGCGCGAGTACGTCATCAACGCGGCAGGTGACCCTGTTGCAACCGGGCGCTTGATTACCAATCGCGATCTGGGCGCCGATGGCGAGTTCGGCACTGCCGATGATGGCGGCGCCGAAAATGGCGGCATGGCGACCTGGGCAGTGGTCAAGGCCCAGGCCCGTGACATTCTCGGCATCAACCTGACCGACGCCGATGTGCACAACGTGCCGCTGCTGGCGACCGACGCGTATGGCAACTTCATCCGTGGCCCGGGCGGTATGCCGCAGGTGGTGATGCGCATCAGCAACGGCGCAGACGGTATCGCCGGTACGGCGGATGACATCACGCAACTGGTCGAAGGCAACCGGGATGCTCCGATCAGTCTGGCCAACGCCGTGAGCACCGGGCATGGCTTCCTCGACGACATCGCGCACAATGCCGCGCCGGTGCTCGTCGACGGGGTTTTGCAGGCGGATGGTGACACCGAAATCGGCAATGCGCAGCCAGTGGGCGCGGGCGGCAACAACCTGACCTACGACAACGAGCTGCTCGACGCTCACTACATTGCCGGCGATGGCCGGGCGAACGAAAACATCGGCCTGACCACTGTGCACCATGTGTTCCACTCCGAACACAACCGCCTGGTCCAGCAGTCCAAGGAAACCATCCTGGCCTCTGGCGATCTGGCGTTTCTCAATGAGTGGCTGGCAGACGACGTCGCGGCAATTCCGACTACTCCCGCCGAAATCGCAGGATTGGTGTGGGATGGCGAACGGCTGTTCCAGGCCGCCAAGTTCGGCACCGAGATGCAGTATCAGCACTTGGTGTTCGAGGAATTTGCGCGGACCGTTCAGCCGCAGGTCGACGAATTCCTTGCCCCCAACGGCTATGACACTTCGATCAACCCGGCCATCCTCGCCGAGTTCGCCCACGTGGTGTATCGCTTCGGTCACTCGATGCTGACCGAGACTGTCGATCGCTTCGACCCCGAATTCAATCCGGTCCTCTCTGACCCGAACAACCCTGACGCGCAACTCGGTCTGATCGCAGCCTTCCTCAACCCTCTGGCATTTGCCGGCAGCGGGGCTACCGCTGACGAAGCGGCAGGGGCGATCATTCGCGGCGTGACCCGTCAGCTCGGCAACGAGATCGACGAGTTCGTCACCGAAGCGTTGCGCAACAATCTGCTGGGTCTGCCCCTCGATTTGCCGGCCCTGAACCTGGCGCGTGGTCGCGACACTGGCATCCCTACGTTGAATGAAGCGCGGCGTGAGTTTTACCAGGCAACCGGCGACAGCCAACTCAAGCCGTACATCAGTTGGGCTGACTTGGCGGAAAACCTCAAACACCCCGAATCCCTGGTCAACTTCATCGCGGCCTTCGGTACTCACGGGGCATTGACTGCGGCCGATGTGGATACGCTGGTCGAGATGCGTGCGGTCGCTGCTGCCCTGGTGTTTGGCGGCAGCGCGGTGATCAACGCCGGCACTGCCGATGAGCGTACTTTTACCGCCACGGAAGAGGATCGCCTGGCATTCCTTAACAGCTCGGGCACCTACGCCATGGTCAATGGCGTCACCACCACCGGTGTCGACGACATCGACTTCTGGGTCGGCGGCCTTGCCGAAGAGAAGATGCCGTTCGGCGGTATGCTCGGCTCGACGTTCAACTTCGTGTTTGAAACCCAGATGGAGGCGTTGCAGAACGGCGACCGGTTCTACTACCTGTCGCGTACGGCGGGCCTGAACTTCGGCACCGAGCTTGAGAACAACTCCTTCGCCAAGCTGATCATGCTCAACACCGATGTCACCCACCTGTCGAACACCGTGTTCCTGACGCCGACGTTCACTCTCGAAGTGACCCAGGCCAATCAGTTCACCGGCCTTGGCGTCGGCGGTCGTGACGACCCGACGGGCGGCATCATGATCAACGGCGTGGAAGTCGTGCCGCTGGTGATCCGTAACAACCCCGACACCGTGGGCACGGACAGTAATTTCCTGCATTACACCGGTGAAGATCATGTCGTCCTCGGCGGCACCGCCGCCGATGACATCATCATCTCCGGTGAAGGTGATGACACCGTTTACGGCGACGGCGGCAACGATGTCCTCGAGGGCGGCGCCGGGAACGATGCGGTACTTGGCGGCGCGGGTGATGACATCATCACCGACTCGTTCGGCGACAACCGCCTGGAAGGCAATGCCGGTAACGACGTGATCGTGGCCGGTAAAATGGGGGTTGCGGGCAACCTGATCCTTGGCGGCGATGGCCAGGACTTCATCATCACCACCGAAGACATCAGCACCACCTTCGGCGGTCAGGGTGACGACTTCATCCTCGGTGCCAAGACCAACCTGCCACCGACCGGCAACGAAGGTGATGACTGGATCGAGAAAGGCACCCAGGACGGTGCGCCTGGCGATAACTTCTCGCCATTGCTCAATGACGATGTGGTCGGCAACGACATCTTTGTCGGCGGTGGTGGCTTCGACGAAATGATCGGCGAGGGTGGCGATGACATCTTTGTCGGCAGCGATGCCCAGGACAAGATGGACGGCATGTCCGGGTTCGACTGGGTGACCTTCAAAAATGACCAGGTCGGCGTGACCGCCGACTTGTCCCTGGCCGCGCTGGCCCAGCCACATGGCAACGCGCCAAACCAGAACGCCGGGGTGTTCAATCCGGTCGGTGCCTCGCCGGCCTCGATTCTCGACCGTTTCGCCGAGGTCGAAGGCTTGTCCGGTTCGAATTTCGGCGACGTCCTCAAAGGCGATGATGTTGATGCGGTCACTATCCTCAACCACGGTGGTGCCACGGGTGGTGCACTGACCAATGTGGACTTGATCCGTGGACTGGCGCAGTTCCTGTCCGATGCCGGCTTGCCGACCACCGGCTTTGCCACGGGCAACATCATCCTCGGTGGCAATGGCAGTGACCTGATCGAGGGCCGCGGCGGCGATGATCTGATCGATGGCGACAAATGGATCAACGTCAGAATCGCAGTTTATGCCCCCGGCGACGTTAACCATACCGGCCCCGAGATCGCCAGCTTCGACAGCATGGCTGATATGATCCCGTTCATGCTGGACCGTACGTATAACCCTGGGCAGCTCAAGGCCGTGCGGGAAATCCTGCCCGGCACCTCGACGGGCGGGGCGGCGTTCGACACCGCGATTTTCTCCGGGCTTCAGTCCGAGTACACGGTGACCCAGGACACCCGTGGCACGGCCAACCTGGCGGACGATGTCTGGACGGTGACGGATACCGTTGCGGGTCGCGACGGCACCGATACCCTGCTGCATATCGAGCGCCTGCAATTCGCCGACACCCAGCGGGTGCTGGTACCGGGGCTGAACGCACAACCGGTCGGCAGGCCGACTGTCACGGATGGCAACGGCGGCGACATTACAGTGGGCGACACACTGACCGTGAGCATGCTCGGGGTGAGCGATGCCAACAACGTCACTGCGGGTAACCCGCAGGGTCTCGTCAACAATACTTCGGTGTCTTACTACTGGCAGTTCGAAGCCGACCCAGGCAGTGGCGTGTTCGAAGACATCATCCTGTTGCCTGCGGGTGACCTGGCGTTCCAGAGTGCCGATGGCACCTCCTTCAAGGTCTCGCCGGATCTTGCCGGGCTGTCACTGCGGGTCAAGGCTATCTACCAGGATGGCCATGGCACGACTGAAGTGGTGTTCTCGCAACCGACAGGCGTCGTGGCTCCCGGCGCACCGGTCGTGCCGACAGCACCGACACCGGTAGTCAATGCCACCGAGGGTGGCCCGGGCCTTAACATGGTCCGCTCCGACCTCAACTTCATCCTTGATCAGATCAAGATTGCCGAGGCTGAAGCGGACGGTCAGAACATCCTCTCGCTGATCCCGAACATCCGCGCGCCGCTGGGCCTGCGTGCGGTCGATGGCTCGAACAACAACCTGATGAACCTCAATGGCATCAACAACACCGAGTTTGGTGCTGCGGATAACACCTTCCCGCGTTTGACCGATCCGGTCTTCAATCCGGCGGAAGGTGCACCTGCCGGGTTCTTTGGCCCTGGCTCGCCGGCCATTCCGGGATCGTCGTATCAGCAGACCAGCGGCAATGTGTTTGACTCGCAGCCGCGCACGATCAGCAATCTGATCGTCGACCAGACGTCGAACAACCCGGCGGCGTATGCAACGGCGTACGACGTGGGCGCGGACGGTGTGCTCAACTTCGGCGCGGAGGGTAGCGACGATGTGCTCAAGGATGGCGTACGGATAGTCGCCAGCCCCGGCCTGGATGGTCAGTTCGGTACTGGCGACGACCACGATGTGTACATGTTCGAGAACACCGCTCCGGATGCCGGGTTGTCCGCGCCGTTCAACGCCTGGATGACCTTCTTCGGGCAGTTCTTCGATCACGGTCTGGACCTGGTGACCAAAGGCGGTTCGGGCACCATCTTCATTCCGCTGCAACCGGATGATCCGCTGTATGTGCCAGGCGGCAACGCTAACTTCATGGTGCTGACCCGCGCGACCAACCAGCCAGGCGCGGATGGTGTTCTCGGCACGGCCGACGACATCCATGAGCACTCCAACACCACCACGCCGTTCGTGGACCAAAACCAGACCTACAGCTCGCACCCATCGCATCAGGTGTTCCTGCGCGGGTATCTGCTGACCGATGACGGACCCATCGCGACGGGCAGGCTGATCACCAACCGTGACCTGGGGGCGGATGGCAAGTTTGGTACCTCAGACGACAGCGAAATCGGTGGCATGGCCACCTGGAAAGTGGTCAAGGCGCAAGCCAACGACATTCTGGGTATCCACCTGACCGACGCTGACGTCGACAACGCTCCGTTGTTGGCGACCGATGCCTATGGCAATTTCATCAAGGGGCCGAACGGCTTCCCGATGGTCGTGATGAAAGGCCTTGACGGTCTTGGCGGTACGGCGGATGACGAGCTTGTCGAAGGTAATCCGCTTGCCCCTATTGACCTGACCAATGCTGTGCGCACCGGTCACCAGTTCCTCGTCGACATTGCCCACAATGCCGCGCCGGTGTTCATCGGTGGCGTGCTCGCGCCTGATGGCGATTCTGAAACTGGCAACGACGTGCCGGTCAATCCACAAACCGGGGCCAACCTGGCCTACGACAACGAGTTGCTGGATGCGCACTACATCGCTGGCGACGGCCGGGTCAACGAGAACATCGGCCTGACTGCCGTACATGCGATCTTCCACTCCGAGCACAATCGGCTGGTCGCGCAAACCAAAGACACCGTGCTCGACTCGGGTGACGTGGCTTTCCTGAACGAGTGGCTGCTCAATCCAGTGAGCGCGTTGCCGGTCAATCAGGCGGAGATCGATGCGTTGGTATGGAATGGCGAACGCCTGTTCCAGGCGGCCAAGTTCGGCACCGAGATGCAGTATCAGCATCTGGTGTTCGAGGAATTTGCCCGGACCATCCAGCCTAACGTCGACCTGTTTTTCGCACCGACCCAGGTCTATGACGTTGACCTCGATGCCTCGATCGTCGCCGAGTTCGCCCACACCGTGTACCGGTTTGGCCACTCGATGCTGACCGAGACCGTCGATCGCTTCGACGTTGATTTCAACGTGATCGGCGATCCGAACAGTGCTGATCCCGATCAGCAACTGGGCCTGATCGCGGCGTTCCTCAACCCGTTGGCGTACGCCGCCAGTGGCGTGACGCCTGAGGACGCGACCAGTGCGATCGTGCGAGGGATCACTCGGCAAGCCGGTAACGAAATCGACGAGTTCGTCACCGAGGCGCTGCGCAACAACCTGCTCGGGCTGCCGCTCGACCTGCCGGCGATCAACATCGCCCGTGGCCGCGACGTTGGGATTCCTTCACTCAACGCGATTCGCCGCGACATCTACAGCCAAACCGGTGATACCCAACTCAAGCCGTACACCAGCTGGGTCGACCTGGTGCAGCACCTCAAACATCCGGAGTCGTTGATCAACTTCATTGCAGCCTATGGCACCCATGAGACGATCACGACGGCGACCACGCTGGAAGGCAAACGCGCTGCCGCCATGGCACTGGTGTTCGGTGGTACGGGGGCGCCGGATGACCGCCTGGACTTCCTCAACGGCACCGGTGACTGGACCAACGTAACGCGGGCTGGCAAGGATGGAGTGCTGGGAACAGCCGACGATCTGAAGGGCGTGACTATCACGGGGGTCGATGCCATCGACCTGTGGATCGGCGGCCTGGCCGAAGCGAAAACGCCGTTCGGCGGCATGCTCGGCTCGACCTTCAACTTCGTGTTCGAGAACCAGCTGGAAAAACTGCAGGATGGCGACCGCTTCTACTACCTGGAACGTACCGCTGGCCTGTCGATGAATGCCGAGCTTGAAAGCAACTCGTTCGCCAAGCTGATCATGGCCAACACCTCGGCCACGCACTTGCCGGGCCTGGTGTTCTCAGACGTTGCGTTCTATCTGGAAAGGGACCAGAGCAAGCAATTCAACGAAGGCCTGGGCAATGCCGATCCGCTTGGCGAAAACGGCGAACAGGTGGTGTTCCGCGACAACCCTCTGACCGCAGGGCCGGACGCCAACTACATCAAATACACCGGTGCAGAGCACATCGTGATGGGCGGCACCAACAGCGCCGATATTCTCATCGCGAGTGAGGGGGATGACACGGTCTGGGGCGACGGTGGCAACGATCGCATCGAAGGCGGTGACGGCAACGACCAACTGCGCGGTGGCTCCGGCGACGACATCATCACCGACAAGGGCGGCGACGATAACATCCAGGGTGGCGACGGCAACGACGTGCTGCACGGAGGTAACGGCGTCAACCTGATCATCGGCGGGTTCGGCAATGACTTCATCGTGACCGGTGAGGACGCCTCCGAAGCCATTGGTGGTCATGGCAACGACTTCATCCTGGGCAGCAAAGCCAACGAACAGGACATGGGTAACGAAGGCGACGACTGGATCGAGAAGGGCACTTCGGACGGTGCACCTGGCGACAACTTCGACCCGCTCGGCAACGACCCTATCGTCGGCCACGATGTGTTCATCGGCGGTAACGAGAACGATAAGTTCAACGGCGAAGGCGGCGATGACATCATGGTCGGCAGTCTCGGCTTCGGTGATCGCTATATCGGCGGCTCCGGCTTTGACTGGGCAACCTTCAAGGGGCTCGCACAGGGCGTGACCATCGATTTCACGGACCGTTTCTTCGATGTTCCGCCAGTACCGGGTTCAGGTGCTTCGGCGCTGGTGCGTTTCGACATCATGGAAGGTCTGTCGGGTTCGTCGCACGGTGACTTCCTGCGCGGTGATAACGAAGACGCCACATCGCTGCCTACAGCGGGTGCAACCGGCAGTGTGCTGACCCACATCGACCTGATCAACGGCCTGGCGGATCTGCTGCCAGCCGGAGCGACGTTCTTCGATGGCGGCAACATCATCCTCGGCGGTAGCGGCAGCGACCTGATCGAAGGTCGCGGCGGTGACGACATCATTGATGGTGACAAGTGGCTGAACGTACGCATCAGCGTACGGGCGAACGCTGACGGCACTGGCGATGAAATCGCCACGTTCGACAGCATGGAGCCGCTGGTGCCGTTTATGCTGAACGGCACGTACAACCCTGGCCAACTGGTCATCGTGCGGGAGATTCTGACCGGCACTGACAGCTTCGATACGGCGTTGTTCTCCGGTACTTTGGGGGAATACGGCATCGAAATCGATGGCGACACTGTCATCGTGACCGACTCGGTGCTTGGGCGTGATGGCGTCGATCGCCTGACGGGCATCGAGCGTCTGCAGTTCGCTGACGTTGCGATACCGTCCGGAGTCGGCACCGTGCAAAACAGCGACCCATCGGGTCACCTGGCAATCCTCGATGCGACTACCGGTGTGCGTGAAGATACGCCAGTCGCCGGCCAGTTGTTGCGCGTCAGTGGCGCGGGGGTACACGACGCGGACAACCAGAGTGCGGCCAATCCGACCGGCGCGATAACCGGTGGGGTGGCTTACTACTGGCAGGTCGAAACCATTCCCGGTACGGGCGTCTATGAGGACATCACCTTTGTCGCCGCTGGCGAGGCAACGCGGGCGACTGGCTCCACCTTCCTGGTGGGCCCTGATGAGGCGGGTCTGAACATCCGCGTCCGGGCGGTGTACCAGGATGCCCAGGGCACGCTGGAGATCGTCGAATCGTCCGGCAACAGTGAACCGACCGAAGGGGCGACCGTTACCGGGCTTGCCGTGCAGAACCAGCTGTTGACCGCCGACACGTCGACCATCGTCGACGCCGATGGCCTGACCAATCCGCAGTTCACCTACCAGTGGCAGGCGAACGACGGGCTTGGCTTCGTCAACATCGCCGGCGCTACCGGTAGCACGTTCTCGCTTGGCCAGGCTCAGGTCGGCCAGGAAGTGCGCGTGATGATCGGTTACGTCGATAACTTCGGTGTGGCCGAAAGCGTTGCGTCCAACATCCTGGGACCGGTGGACAACGTCAACGATGCACCGACAGGCGCGTTGCTGATCAGCGATACGACACCGGATCAAGGGCAAGTGCTGACGGCGCTGACTGCCGGGATTGCCGATGTGGACGGGCTGGGCACCTTCAGCTACCAATGGCAGCAAGGTATCGGTGCTTCCTTCTCCAACATCAACGGCGCGACGGCCTCGACCTTCACCCCGGGTGTGGCGCAGGGCAACCTGCAAATACGGGTGATCGTGCGCTACACCGACGGCTTCGGCACGCTGGAGACGTTGACTTCCGCGGCAACCGCGGCGGTTGCGGTGCTCAGTGGCGTAGTGCTGCAAGGTAACGCACAGGCGAACACCCTCACCGGCGGCGCCGGTAACGATGTGCTGCTTGGCCTGGGCGGGAGCGATACGCTGAATGGCCTGGCCGGTACCGACCAGTTGTTTGGCGGCAATGGCAACGACATTCTCAACGGTGGAGACGACAACGACATCCTCAATGGCGAGGACGGTAACGACACCCTCAACGGCGGGCTTGGCGCGGATGCCATGAACGGCGGTGCCGGCAACGACACCTATGTGGTCGACAACGTCGGTGACCTTATCACCGAGGCGGTGGGTGGCGGTACCGATCTGGTGCAAACCGCCTTCGCGAGCTACCTGCTCGATGCCAACGTCGAGAACCTGACCTATACCGGTGCCGGTAACTTCACAGGTACCGGTAACGCACTGGCCAACACCATCACCGGCGGGGTGGGTAACGACCTCCTCGATGGCGGTGCGGGTGCAGACCGGATGGTCGGGGGCGCGGGCAACGATACCTACATCGTCGATGCAGCCACAGACGTGGTGGTCGAGGTGGCGGGTGGCGGTACGGACACCGTGCAGACTTCGTTGGCCAGCTACACGCTGAGCGGTAATGTCGAGAACCTGACCTACACCGGAGTCGGCAACTTCGCCGGCAGCGGCAACGGGTTGAACAACGTCATCACCGCCGGGGCGGGTAACGACACCCTCAATGGTGGCGGCGGCAACGACATCCTCACCGGCAACAGTGGCAACGACACACTCAACGGCGACGCGGGTAACGACCAACTGGTGGGTGGCATTGGCACCGATACCCTGAACGGCGGCAATGGCGATGACAGCCTCGACGGAGGTGACGGGGCGGATACATTGAATGGCGGGGCAGGCAGCGACACGCTGCTCGGCGGGCTGGGTGATGACAGCCTGGATGGCGGTACCGGCACCGATCTGCTCCAGGGCGGCGATGGCAATGACACGCTGCTCGGTGGAGATGCTAACGACACCTTGCTGGGTGGTATCGGCAATGACTTTATCGATGGCGGTACAGGCAACGATACAGTCACGGGCGGTGCCGGCAACGACATGATGGTTGCCAGCAATGGCAACGATATCTTCATGTTCTCAGCGGGCTTCGGGGTCGATCAGATCATTGGCTTCGATGCCAACGCGGCAGGAGGGCAGGACCGCCTCGATATCTCCGCGATGAACATCACGGCTGCGACCTTTGCCGGCAGCGTCACCATCGCCGATGTCGGTGCGGATACCCTGGTCAGCTTCGCTGGTGCTGACTCCATCCGCCTGGTCGGTGTGGCCGATGCGACAACCGTCACTGCCACGGACTTCATTCTCACCACTTGAGGTACTGATCAGCACGTTTGAAAAAAAGCGTGGAAAGCGGAAGGGAGGGCAGCGATGCCCTCCCTTTTTTTATGAGAAACGTCTGGTCGTTTGTTCAACTGGCAATGCGTGAACCAACCTGGCAGGGCGGTCTGTCAGGCAGTGGGAAACACTCGATCAACAAATGACCTGGGAGTGGGGAAAGGGGAGTGGGGAATCAGGCTTGAACATTTCAGCGAACTGCGCGATGGGCAGCCTGTTGGTTTCGCTTGCCGCTTCTGCTATCGGGGGTATTCCCGACTTCAATCGGGACTTCACCCTATCCGCAACACAAACAGCGCTTAACTGCTGAACCAGGTGAACAGACTCCAGAATGCCCCTATGGCAAAGATGAGAAGCATGAGTGCCAACGTGCGGACTAGCGGCTCACTTCGCATGAAGGTAACTCCTCAGAAGGGTTGTGCAGCACAGGTGGAAATCTGTTATCCCGTGATAACAACTTCAAACTTTCAATTAATACGCTAGTGAACGCACAGCATTCTCTATGCCAGAAAATTGAACAGCCAATCATTCCCGGCTGGCAGCGCAACTTGATCCCCTGGCCAATGAAAGTTGACACAGGAATCGG
>NZ_JACNDU010000052.1:0-17773 GCF_017351735.1 Pseudomonas sp. FW300-N2A2
GTCACGGTGGCAGCGGCCATGGAGATGGTGGTGGTCATGGTGCATCAGGCCATGACGGTGACGGTCATGGTGGTGTTGCCGGGAACAGAGGCTCAGGCAACGCGCATGACAACGATGCCGCAGATGCAGCCAGGGACGCTGCCAGAAACGATGCAAATGCAGCCAGAGATGCTGCCAGAGCTGATGCAGATGCAGCCCGGGATGCTGCAAGGGCTACTGCAAATGCAGCCAGAGACGCCGCCAGAGCCGAGGCGGATGCAGCCAGGGACGCTGCAAAAGCTGCTGGCATACCGGGCGCAGATGCAGCCAGAGATGCAGCTCGGGCCGCTGCCGACGCAGCCAGGGACGCCGCCAAAGCAGAAGCCGATGCGGCCAGAGATGCCGCCCGTGCTGTTGCAGATGCGGCGAGGGACGCTGCCAAGGTAGAGGCAAACGCAGCCAGAGAGGCTGCCAAAGCCGAGGCGAGGGACGCCAGAGAGGATGTGGCTGACGCCCCGGACGCCCCAGACGCGCCGGATATCGACGCGGTTGAGGTACAAAACTAGGCCTGCACGTTCTGCAATGAACACGGCAGGCATTCCCGTAGCAAACGTCCGAGAGTTTGAAGGACGTATTGGCAATAAGTCGCAAGCCCCGAAGCGTCATGGGGTTTGCGACTTCTTTTGGCCGATTTCTGCCGGCCTTCACTGGAAGCATTGGGTCGAAAACTGCCTCTGGCTCTCATGCTTGAGTGGGCGCCTGTACCTTATAAATACCCGTCAGCGACAAAGAGTATCTGCCAATCCTCTGGCCTGCTGAGTCGCAGCCTCACGCGCATCAAGATCAACGTCTTCCCCCAGGATGGTCTTCTCCACAATCACCGAATGCACATCGGTCACGCCGATGAATTGCAGCCAGGCTTCCACGTAGGGCTTCTGGAAGTCGAAGCGTTCCGCCGGTGTGATCGACTGCGCTGAAAAATCCAGGCCTCGGGCGTACGCGACTACGGCGATTTTGTTGTGCAGCATGCCTTCCAGACCGCGTTCCGGATCGAAGCTGAACAGGATGTCTTTCTGCGATATCAGGTCGATGAAATGCTTGAGCTTGTACGGGATGCTGAAATTCCAAAGCGGTACGGACATCACGAGTACATCCGCGCGATGCAGGTGCGCAGCCAGGTCCTTCAAGGTGTTCCAGGCCTCTTGTTGCGCCGGGGTCAAGGCAGTGCCGCTGAGTCCTGCGTATTTGGCTTCCATTGCCAGCTCATCGAATTCCGGCAACGCCATGTTCCAGAGGTCGAGGGTGATGATGTCGGTGTCCGGGGTGTTTTCTCGATAACGCGCAATGAAGCTGCGGGCGACTTCAAGGGACGCCGAGCGCTGCTTGCGTGGGGAGCATTCGATATGGAGCAGGGTAGTCATGGCACGCCTCGAGTGGTGGGGTAGGGAGGCATTGCAACATAGTTATATTTGAAATATAAATCGTAAATTACTAGTCGATTAATCACGTATAAAACTATGTTCGATTCGCTGCTACTCAAAACATTTGTCGCTGTGGTCGACGAAGAAGGCTTCAGCCGTGCAGCGCAAAAGCTGCACCTGACTCAGTCTGCGGTGAGCGGCCATGTGCGGCGATTGGAAGAACAGATTGGTAAACCCCTGTTGACGCGTACCACCCGTTCCCAGCAACTGACGCCCGATGGCGAGCGCTTGCTCTCTTATGCGCGCACGATCCTTGTGCTGAACCGTGATGCCTGGGCGGAACTGACGCGTACGCCATTTCACGGGCGGCTGCGGATCGGAATATCCGAGGATTTTGTCGAATCCCGACTACTGCGTGCTTTTCAGGAATTCGCGGCGCAGTACCCAGGGATGGAGATCGACGTGCAGGTGAGCATTCCCGGTACGTTGCTGGCGCTGATGAAGCAAGGGCATCTGGAGTTGGTCATCGGCTCACTGTGCGAAACCAGCGATGCGGGGAAATTGTTGTGGCAAGAGCCGCTGGTGTGGGCCTGGTCGGCGCAACCCGTCACCCGGTTACCGACGCCGTTGCCGCTGGCCCTGTTCCCCGAGCCATGCCCTTATCGCGAGGTTGCGTTGAAGCGACTGGCTCAGGCGGGGATCGCCCAACGCACCGCGATGTTATGCAGCAGCACCGCTGGGTTGCGGGCGGCGGCGCTTGCAGGCTTCGCGGTTGCGCCCATGACACTCAGTCAGTTGGGGCAAGGGCTGGTGGTTCTTGGGGCTGAACAAGGGTTGCCGGAGTTGCCGGATGCAGAGTTTCGGCTGTTTACTTCGCCTGAAGCGGATCAGGCGATGGTGGCGGCGGTTACTCAGCTCATCGTGGAGTATTGCTCCACGCGCAGGGCTTAACGGTCATTTCAAAGGTCAGTATTGAATGCGCTTGGTCGATAACCTTCATTGGTTGCGGACGCTCAGACTTCACTTGGGAAGCACTGAGCGAATATCCGATTCGTACCTCGTCGAGGTTTTCAGCCTGATTTCTACAGCCTGGTGTTACAGGCAGATTTAGCGACGATAGTAGCGGCGATCGTCCTCGTAGCGGTGCCGCATGGACCGATCCTGATGACGCTCCCAATAACGATGGCGTTCGGCATCCCGGCGGGCTTGCTCTCTACGCCACTGTTCTCTACGCCAGTCGTCTCGGCGCCAATTGTCTCTACGATCATGCCAACGGTCGTCATGCCAGTATCGGTCATCATGGGCAAGCAACGACCCTGGCTGGTTGCCGGCCATACTGGCCACGGTCGGCCAAGGGCTGCCGGCAGCCTGGACCGGCGCCTGAACGGCCGCCACTTCAGTTGCGAAAACAGGGGTTGAGGTCTTCATCTGTGTTGCTGATGCCGAGCCCACTGCCGCGAACGCGAACAGGCCGAAGAGCACCATCCGTAGGTCATGGAATTTCATGAGCGAAGACAACCTCTGAATTGACATGTTGATGTGTAGCCATCTGGCTGCGGGAAGCCTGCGAGTTAGCGCTTACCGAGCGAATGTGCCTGTCCACATAGACCTGTAAATAGGGAAAAGTTCTAGGGCGGCGCTGTTTAAATAGCCGGCGGTCTCACTGTTCGACCCCTTTTTGAAGTTTGCTTTGTCCATGCCCGCTTCTGGCCGTTTTCTGCTCTGCGTGAAGCATTCTGGTGTTCTGCGTCGTCGCGTCGCGTCGCGTCGTTTTGTTCTGTCGCTGCAGAGCGAAGAGCGCCCGCGCAAAGCAACAGCGCATCAACCACCCTGATCGAAACAGCCTCGCGGCAGTATGAAAATGGCCAACTGGACCAGGCCGCCGCCACGCTGGAGCGTGCCCTGCATATCCAGCCGAACAATCCCGCGACACTGCATTACCTTGGTGTGTTGCGTCTTCAGCAGGGGCAGTACCAGCAGGCTGAAACCTTGGCGGCGCGCTCGAACATGCGGGTTGGGCGCAACGTCGAGTTGCGTAACCGTAACTTCCAATTGATCCAGGCGGGGCAGCAGGCCCAATCCTACCTGGTGCGCGGTTGAGTTTCTGAGTGTCCGCTTTTGCAAACTTGCCATTCGTCACGAGCTCGTGGCGAAGTCAGCATTGTTTCAATTGAAGAGTGACATGACCCCTTTCTCGTTACTGCTCAAGCATCAAGCTACGCCAAATGATCATAGGCTTTTCTACAGGTGCGACTTCCGGTTGCAACTGCTCCTGTGTGTGTCTGTTGTGCGGTGGCGGCTCCTCTGGTTCAGGCGCTGGAGTCTGATACTTGGCGGCATGTACGTTATCTACTGACATTTTTTGTAGTGCGCTTATTTGATTGTTACGGTGACTTTGCCTTTTGATCTGCCCTGCTCGACGTACCGCAACGCCTCTGCAGTCGATTCAAAAGGGAAGGAACGATCGATGACCGGTTTGATGACGCCAGCCTCGATAAGCGAGGTGATTTTTTGCAGTTGTATCCCGTTGGCACGCATAAACAAAAATACATAGCTCACCCCATGTTTGCGGGCTTTTCTGCGAATACCGCTGCTCAGCAGGCGCATGACTTGCCCCAGCACCCAGGACAAGCCTTGCTCTTGGGCAAATTGCGCGGTCGGCGGCCCCGAAAGGGAAATGAGTTGTCCACCAGGCTTGAGAACCTTGATCGATTTCTTCAGTACATCGGCGCCGAGGCTGTTCAACACCACGTCGAAATCGCGTAACTCGTTTGCAAAATCCTGATGTTTGTAATCGATGACCACATCCGCCCCGAGTGCTTTCACCCATTCGACATTCGCCGTGCTGGTGGTGGTCGCAACGAAGGCGCCGAGGTGTTTGGCGAGCTGGATGGCAAGCGTGCCGACACCGCCGGATCCGGCATGAATCAACACCTTCTGGCCTTTTTTCACATGGGCGGTCTCAATCAGCGCCTGCCAGGCCGTCAAGACGGCCAAGGGGATGGAAGCCGCTTCGGCCATGTCGAGATTCGAGGGTTTCAGCGCGAGCGCGTTTTCGTTCACTGCGATCAGTTCAGCAAACGTCCCGATCCGTGCCTCTGGAGGACGTGCATAGACTTCGTCTCCTGGCTTGAATCGCTTCACCGCAGAACCCGTGCGAACGACCACTCCGGCCAGGTCATTGCCCAATACCAATGGAAATGTATAGGGCAGGATCAGTTTGAATTCCCCCGTTTTGATCTTCGAGTCCAACGGGTTCACGCTCGTTGCATGCACCTGGATCAGAACGTCATGCACACCGACCGCAGGGTCGGGCACTTCGCCAATCATTCCGTTCTGCTTGCCGTAGCGGTCGATAAAAAATGCCTTCATGTTGCAGCTGCTCTTGTCGGTGGAATGAGAATGGGGCGCGGCCCCGACAACGTTGATGCGATTAGATGTGCAGGCTGTCAGGAGTCGAGGAACGCCAAAGCCTTGGCCACGAAATCGGTATGGTGCTGAAAAATGCTGCCGTGCCCGGCATCCGGGTAAATGATCAGTTGCGCGTTGGGGATTCGCTTTGCCAGATCAATCGAGTTCACGGTGGGCACCATGATGTCGTTGTCCCCGTTGGCTATCAGGGTCAGCATCGGCAGGCGACTGAGATCTTGCGGCGCTTGCTTGCCCCACGCAGTAATGGCTTTGAACTGCCGTAAAAATGCGCCGGGTGTCGGGCCTTTGCTCCGGTTTTGCTGGCGTTCTTTCAAACGTTGCAAATACTCGGACGCGGCACGTTGGCCGTTGGCCGTGGTAGTAAAGAACAGGTAGAACTTGGGGTCTCGCAGCGTCAGCAAACCTTTGATGATCAATGGCCAGGTCACCGAACCGACCCTGTCGATGCCTGTGCCACCGGCCGGTCCGGTTCCGGTGAGGATCAATCTGCGCACTCGTTCGGGGGCTTTCAGGGCGATGTCTTGAGCGACGAAGCCGCCGAGTGAAAAGCCAAGCAGGTCAACCTTGTCAAAACCCAGCGCACGAATCAGGCCGATTGCATCGTCAGCCATCTCACCGACGGTCAATGGCGCGGCGCCCCCCGAGCCACCGATACCGCGGTAATCAGTCGTGATGACACGCCGGTTTTTTGCCAGGCCGTCGATGATCCTGGGGTCAAAGTTATCCAACACTGCCCCCCAATGGTTGAGCATGACCAGCGGGACTTCCGTCCTGGGTCCCAGGTCACGATAGGCGAAGGGTATCCCGCCAATCAGAACCGACTGGTTCGCCGCGCTGATAAATGACGACTGCGAACCCGGGTGATTACGTGTCGCTATAAGGGTCATGTTTACTCCGTCCGATTGCGGGGCGAGGCGGACCTGCTCGACATGGGTCAGACTTGAGTCAAGTAGCGTTGCGCCACGGCGGATTGCCTGATCTGCGACAAAAGACCCTGACGCGCGGTTTGCAGGGCATCCCAGCGCTCGCCTTCATGCAACGGAGGAATGGTCACCGGCTCGCGACGGTCGAAGCCAACCAGTGCGGCATCGACCAGATCACCCACTTCCATGATTTCGCTCAAGGTGTTGATGTCGATACCGGCGCGATCCCAAATCTCAGTGCGGGTGGCGGCGGGCAGTACGGCTTGCACATAAACACCCAGAGGCGAAAGTTCCAGGCTCAGGCCTTGGGAAAGGAACAGCACAAACGCCTTGGTCGCCCCATAGACCGACATGCCGAACTCAGGCGCCAGACCCACAACCGAACCGATGTTGATGATCGCGCCTTCACCTGCTTTGGCCAGGCGCGGCGCGATGGCGCTGGCGAGCCGCACCAGCGCGGTGGTGTTGAGGGCCACCAGTTGCGCAACGCTGTCGGTGCTTTGCTCGATGAAGTTGCCGGACTGTGCGGCGCCGGCATTGTTGACGAGGATGCCGATGCGCACGTCATCCCGCAGGCGCGCTTCGACGGTGTGCAGGTCGCTGAGTTGAGTCAGGTCGGCCTGAAGCACTTCAATGGCGACGTTGTGTTCGCCACGCAACTTCGCGGCGAGCGTTTCCAGGCGCGATTGGTCGCGGGCGACCAACACCAGATCATGCTCGCGTTGGGCGAAACGCTCGGCGTAAACCGCGCCGATGCCGGTGGAAGCGCCAGTGATGAGAACGGTAGGGCGAGTAGTCATGATGTCAGCTCTTTATCAGGAATATGGATTGGATTGGATTGGATTGATGCACGAATAAAACCAGGCTCGATCAGCCAATGCCTAGTTCGCGGCAGCGCTTGATTCGGCAAGTGTCGGGTAGTCGATGTATCCCGCCGCACCGCCGCCGTAGAGCGTGGAGGGGTCGAAGGCGGACAGTGGCGCACCGGTCTTGAGTCGCTCCACCAGATCGGGGTTGCCGATAAAAGGGCGGCCAAAGGCGATCAGGTCGGCCTTGTCATGCGTAAGGCGTGCCGTGGCCAGGTCCAGGTCGTAGCCGTTGTTGGCGATGTAAGTGTTCTTGAAGCGCTGGCGCAAGGCGTCGAAATCAAATGGCGCCACGTCGCGTGGCCCGCCGGTGGCACCTTCGACGACGTGCAGATAAGCGATGTCCAGAACATTGAGTTGGTCGACGATGTAATCGAACTGAGCCTGTGGATCACTGCTCGATACACCATTGGCCGGCGAGACAGGCGAAAGGCGAATGCCCGTGCGATCAGCACCAATCTCGGCTGCCACCGCGGCCGTCACTTCCAACAGCAGCCGCGCACGGTTTGCGATCGAGCCGCCGTAGGCATCAGTACGAAGGTTGGCGCCGTCCTTGATGAACTGATCCAGCAAATAGCCGTTTGCACCGTGGATTTCCACGCCGTCGAAGCCTGCCGCAATGGCGTTTGCCGCCGCTTGGCGGAAATCGTTGACGATGCCTGGCAGTTCGTCAGCCTCCAGCGCCCGCGGCTCGGAAACGTCCTCGAAGCGATTGTTGACGAACACCTTGGTCGCGGGACGAAGAGCTGAAGGGGCTACCGGCGCCGCGCCTTGCTGTTGCAGATCCACGTGGGAAACACGGCCCACATGCCACAGCTGCAGGAAAATTCTCCCGCCCTTGGCGTGCACGGCATCGGTCACCTTGCGCCATCCCTCTATCTGCGGTTGCGTGTAAATGCCCGGGGTATCCTGATAGCCCTGTCCCTGCTGCGAGATCTGCGAGGCTTCTGAAATTAGCAAGCCCGCGCTTGCCCGCTGGCTGTAATAGGCAGCAGCAAACTCACTCGGCACAAAGCCTTTGCCCGCGCGATTGCGCGTCAGTGGAGCGAGAACCACGCGGTTCGACAGCGTCAGGGCGCCAAGCGTGTAGGGGGTAAACAGATTCAGGTCGCTCATGGGTGTTTGTTCCGTGCCCGTTGGTAAATGGTCATATCGCTTGCGATTAGGATGATGATCGAAATCTAAGCTGTCAACGATTTTGATTATGATCGGCATCTATGTATCATTGGCCGATGAATTTCAGCGGTAGAGAGGTATCGAACATGCGAGTGTCCAAGGCCCAGGCTCAGGCAAATCGGGAGCACATCGTCAAAACGGCCTCAGTCGTGTTTCGCGAGCGCGGATTTGACGGTGTAGGCGTGGCCGACCTGATGGGCGCCGCCGGTTTCACCCATGGCGGTTTCTACAAACATTTCGGTTCGAAGGCTGACCTGATGGCCGAAGCCTCGGCCAACAGTCTTGCGCAGTCACTGGTCGGCGCCGAAGCATTGAGCGTGAAGGATTTCATCGATGTGTATGTGTCCAGGGATCATCGCGACGGGCGCGCCACGGGTTGCACCATGGCGGCGTTGTGCGGTGACGCGGCGCGTCAGTCGGGCGATTTGAAGTCGGCTTTCGCTGAAGGCATCGAGCGCACGCTGCAAACGCTCGGCGAAAAATACCCGACCGGGCCGGATGCGGCGCCGGGGGAGGCGAGGGTGAAAATGATCGACCTGCTGGCGCGTGCGGTCGGTGCGATCATGTTATCGCGCGCCTGTCCTGACGACTCGGCGCTGGCCGATGAAATTCTGGCGGTGTGTCACGCGCAAATGACCGCATCATTATCCATTCAATCGTAGATTCAGTCGTAGAGGGGATAGATGGATGTCGCACAAAACGTGCTGACTCGCTTTCATTTCGTCGTTGGATGACACGTACTGGCTGTGCAGCCAGTCGTTCGTCGCCGTAGGTTTTCTCTCATAGCCCCTGCCGGGCGTACGCGGATCAACTACCGGAATAGCGAAAATCACCCTCTATTCAAGGCAGATTTCAGGCGTTGCAGCCAAGCTATCGAGAAAGGCGCGAATCTGCCGGGAACCGCGCAAGTGCACCACAGGAATGTGCGGGCCGATGGCCAGGCGCACCGCCTCGATTCCTGGACGGTAGCCACGATCGAAGTTCCACACGAAATTCAGAAAGGTCAGGAACGCCCGGTCGAGCTTCTCTGTACAGCCTGCTGCAAGGTCAGGGCGAGGGCGGTTCATGACGCTGCGCCTGATCACCCGGGTAAAACAGGTGAGCCGCGAGGTATCGAGCCAGATGATCAGGTCGGTCCGGGGCAGGCGAAGGTCGAAGGTTCGCCGCGCATAGTTGCCTTCACAAATCCAGGCCTCTGGTGTGAGCGCTTTGCGGACCCGTGCGCGGAACTGCTCGGCGTCGGGTTCGACCCAGCCGGGTTCCCAGAACAGCGTGTCGAGGTGCACCACGGGCAGGTTCAGGCGCTTGCCGAGGGCGCGGGCGAGGGTAGATTTGCCGCTACCGGCATTGCCCAGAATGACAATCCGTTGCATGGGGAGACTTCCTGTCGCGAAAAAAGCCGACAAGTGTGCAGGTTTTGGTTGGCGCAGTAAAAGGCGGCTTCGACGAGAGACGTCTATTGAGCGATTTCGAAGCTGCTGCTTCAGGCTGTCCGGTTCAGCACCAGCAAACGTACCGCCAGCGCCGTCATTACGACAGCGAAGCCATAAGCACCCAGGCGGCTGGAGATTTTGCCCCCACGCAGGCGCCCATGTAGCTGCCCGGCACAGACGCTGAGCAGGGAATGAAAGATCAAAGCGATCAGCGCAAGCAACACACCTAATACCATCAGTTGCACCGTGACGCTGCTGGTTCCCAGGGTGACGAATTGCGGCAGGAATACCATGAAGAACAACAGCGCCTTGGGATTCAACAGGCTGTTGAGGGTCGCCCGGATGAAGATCTTGCGCCGCGATGTCAATGCAGGTTGAACATCCGCGTCCGCTGGTGGAGTGCTCAATGCCTTCCACGCCAGCCACATCAGATAGCAAGCCCCGGCCCACCGCAGCAAATCAAATGCCGGCGCCCAACTCATCACCAGCGCACCGAGCCCCGCGCTGACCATGGCGGTCATCAGCACGTCGGCCAGGGTTATTCCCAATGCGGCGGCGAAACCGGCACGCCAGCCATGGGCAACGGCATGGCTGGTGACGATGGCCATGTTCGGGCCAGGCACGATCAGCAACAGCAGGGCGGCGACAGTGAACAGGTAAAGGTTGGTGGCGTCCGGCATAGCGCAAACTCCCCTGGATGAGAAACAAGGCTAACCGTAGTCATTGGGTTGAAGCAGATACAGTGGAGGTGGATTTGATAGCAACAGTCAGGTGTATGGCGCCCGGTTGGCTTGAGCCGCAAGCGGGTGCATCGAGCGCCCTGTGCTACATCAGTCTCGTCAGTCGGTTTTAGTGCTCGCTAAAAAGT
Organism: Pseudomonas sp. FW300-N2A2; assembly: GCF_017351735.1. NCBI lineage: Bacteria > Pseudomonadati > Pseudomonadota > Gammaproteobacteria > Pseudomonadales > Pseudomonadaceae > Pseudomonas > Pseudomonas sp. FW300-N2A2. Next base: position 10,099 of record NZ_JACNDU010000052.1, read on the forward strand.
ACGCAACCAACGCGTTGGCATGGCCATGGCCCATGCCGTGTTCAGTTTTGAGCAACGCAACCATCTCCATATGCTTCTTGCCGTTGACTGTCTTGAGCAGGGTTAGCCAGTGGGTGATTGGCTGCCCATACTTTTTTTCAATAGAGGGAAAGTACGACGCTGGTCCTTTTACTTTTGGATCGTCGGTCATGACGCAAACTCCTTTTTTGCTTGAGAACTATCGGGAGACATTACCCAGAGAGAACCACGACTACGATGACGGCAAATCCTGCGTCTTTCCGGATTCGACAGCAGTATAGAAAGTCATTCGATGGATGCCGATCCGCCGGTCGAGGCGTGCGGCGCTAAAGCCACGTATTCACCACCCGCCGATCCAGCTCCTCCCAGTCCGCCATGCCCAGCACCCGCGTGGTGTTCAACCCGCGTAAATAACCGCGCAACTGATTGGCGGTGGCCCGCACAAGTTCCGGGTCGGGCGCGTGTTCGCCCAACAATACGGTTTCGTATTGGACCAGGTACTCGGCCACCCGGTCGCGGAAGTCGGGCAAAACGGCATCGCGGATCAGGTCAAAAGTTCTCAAGGATAGATCCTCATCAATTTTTTTAGTGGTGATTCAGAGTGTGTACCCATCTGCACGGCGCGCAACTATTGCTAGAGGTAATAGTGACCATTACGAAACACAAGTTCTGCTTTGTTGGTTATAGGCGGAAAATCACCTCCAACGAACACGCACAGCGACGCAGTCCCGCTGCTGGATAAACCGAAGCTTTTATTTTCTGGATAAGACCGATGCGCTCTTTATTTTTACCCGCCATGGCGATTGGCTCTTTGTTGCTCGCCGGTTGCGCCTCCGCGCCGAACGACCCGACCCTGACCTTGCAGACCAGCAAGACCCCAGCCCAATACGCCGATTGCGTCGTACCGAAATTGCAGAGCCATGCGTTGAACCCGACCGTCTCGCAAACCCAGCGCAGCTACCGGATCGTGGTGCCGAGCAAAGTTTCGGCCGACAACGTGCTGGAAGCCTACAAGGCCGGGAATGGCGGCAAGGTATTCATCTACGAACGGCACTTGCTGGCTTCGAACCTGCTGCCTTCAAGTTTTGAACGCGCCGCACAGGACTGCATCTGACTCCGGCCCGTAACGCTTTCTACAGAGCTCCTTTGGTTGGCCGCAACCAACCAATTTTTTACCCCGCAGCCCATTTGGTTGCGGGGCTTTTTTTGTTCTAAACGAAATCCCGGGGACAGAAACAAGAACGGCGAAATACTAGCTCCCGCAAATTCGACGTCGTTTAGCTGAACTGGATATGGGATAAGCGCAAAACCTGTAGGAGCCGGCTTGCTGGCGATGGTCGTTAACGATAACGCGTAAGAGTTGGTTAAACGCGGGGTACTTGAGTCCATCGCCGGCAAGCCGGCTCCTACAGGGGAGCGCGTACACCATCAAACAACGAGGTCGAGCGTTAGCTCGCCTTGCGGCCTGAATCTTGAGACGTTTTCGGGACTTTTATTGACCCATCATTCACTCGTCTGAATCGAAAGGCCAAACCGATACTCCTGATTTGCCCCGGCTTGCAGAGATGTCTGTTCAATCACGAAGCCGCAGCGTTCGAGTACTTTTGCCGAGCCGATATTGTCGACGTAAACGTTGGCAACCAGTTGATTAAGGTCCCAACGCAACTGCGCTTGCTCGATCAAATGCCTCACCGCCCGCGTTGCCAGTCCTTTTGCGCAAGCACTTTGAGCGATCCGATAGCCGACTTCTGCCGACCGCGCGGACGTGTCGATGTCTTTCAGGTTCGCTCGGCCCACTATTTCCCCCCCAGCGTTTACGATGACAAAGGGGTGCCAGGTGCCGGCGGCATAATCAGATAAATAGGCTGCAATGTGCTCGGTGACACCCTGCACCGAATAGAAAGCAGCACCGCGTGCGTCAATGTGGCGCTCGAACCACTCGCGATTGTCCCTTTCAAACGTCAGCAATGCCTCAGCATCAGTGTTTTGCAGGGTACGAATTGTGACGGTCTCCATAAGGACGCTCCTTTTCCTGGTGGAACTACTTGGATAAGGGTGCAGAGGCACACTTGTCAGTCGTTTGCCGAGTTGGCGCCCGTAAAGAATGACCTGTTGAGCAAGCAACTCACAATTCGAAAAAACCTATTGAATAAAAACTCTATAAACGGGAAGCTCACTGGCGCATTGCTAGTAACCAGTAAGTGAGTATTGCCAGTTTCTGGCTCAGGGAGCGTTGATGAGTTTTCGTCCTTTGACCGACTTCCCGCGGCAATCGAACGATTGCGATATTGTCGCCTCTGAGCTTAAAGGGAATTCGGATACTGTCGGCATGACCTGCGCTGGCAACGAGGATACGATCGAACACTTACTGAACTCGGCGCGCAACTGGACGTACACCACCGCGTGGGTCGTTTACCGTGCCGGTGAACAGATGCATTTGGTCGGGCAGGGCGACCCACAGGCGCAATGGCCGTCAAGTGTTGCGAATGAACAGTTCGATGCCTTTTGCCAGACCCGGCACTTGCACCGCTGGCCGACCGGCAGCGGCGAAAGTGTGCTGGGTTGGCTGCTTGCGCCAATCGCCGAGGCCGAAGAACCGGCGCTCGCCGGTTTTGCCCTGCGCCTGGGCATTGAGGTGCAGACCAATACTCTGGCCCGTGCGCAGATTACTCAACGTGTGCTGTATGAAATTACCTACCTGGCCAGTTCGACCCGCGACCGGTCAGTGTTCCTGGTGGGGGTTCACCAGTTGCTGGCGAGCCTGATCGACGCCGAGAACTTCTATCTCGCGCTGTATGACCCGCACAGCGGCAAGATCGACTACCCGTATTACGTCGACATCATTGACGTTGATGCCGTGGAGTCCTCGCATTACGAATACCTTGACCCTTCGCATCTTTCGTTGACCGGCCAGGTATTGACCAGCGGCCAGCCGTTGCTGATCGACGCCGCCGGCATTCTCGCGGCTCAGGCCGAAGGCCGTTTTTACTGCGTGGGAGATCGTCCCGAATTCTGGATGGGCGCACCGTTGAAAAATGCCTCGGACGAGGTGTTTGGCATGCTGGCGATGCAGGTCTACGACGTTTCTCGTACCTACAGCGCCGAGGACCGCGCGCTGTTTCTGGTGGTGGCCCGCCACGTGGCCATGGCGCTGGACCGGATTCTGCACCGCGAGGATCTGGAAGCGACGGTGATGCGTCGTACCCTGGAGCTCTCGGCGCTCAACGACGCCTTGAGGCAGGAAGTGGCAGAGCGAGAGCGCGCCGAACATCTGCAGAGCGCGCTGTTTCAGATCGCCGAACTCTCCAGCCGGCCTGGTGACATGGCTGAGTTGTTTCAAACCTTGCATGGCATCGTCGGTGATCTGCTGTTCGCGCGGAACTTCTATATTGCGCTGTTCGACGACGCGACCACTGAAGTGACCTTTCCGTATTATGTCGATGAGCGGCAGACGGCCTGCCCGGTGGCACGGCGAGGGCGCCGGGGCTTGACCGAGTACGTTATCCGTCAGCGTCGACCTTGCCTGATTGACGCCGACGAAGCTGAGCGATTGTCTGCGCACGGCGACATCGAACTGGCCGAAGCGTACTTCCGATCCTACTCCTGGCTGGGCATTCCATTGTTCGATGGTGATGTGGTGCGTGGCGTACTCGCGGTGCAAAGCTATACCTCGCAAGTGCGCTATACCCTGCGCGACCAGGAACTGCTGACGTTCGTCTCCCGGCACATCGACACGGCGTTGTCGCGCCGCACGGCCGCCGAAGCGATCCATGCCGCCAACCTCAAGCTGGAAGCCCGGGTGCAGAACCGTACCCGCGAGCTCGATCACGCCAATGCCAAGTTGCAACACGAAAACTCCCACGATGCGCTGACCGGGCTACCCAATCGTACCTACCTGCAACAGCGCCTCAATCTGGCCTGGTCGCAGTTCGGCAGCGAAGGCGGGCACCTGGCAGTGATGTTTATCGACCTCGACCGTTTCAAGATGGTCAACGACAGCCTCGGCCACCATTTTGGCGACCTGCTGTTGATGCAGGCCGCCCACCGTTTGCGTGGTTGTCTGCGCGACAGCGACATGCTCGCGCGCCTGGGGGGCGATGAGTTTTCCGTGCTGGCTCCCGAGGCGCCGCTGGAGGTGGTAATCGACATCGCCGAACGGATTCTGGTGGCGTTTGACCTGCCGTTCCTGATCAATGGCTATGAAGTGTTTTCGTCCTGCAGTATCGGTATTGTCAGCGCCGACAGTCAGTTCCATCAGGAACCCGCCGACTTGCTGCGCGATGCCGATGCGGCGATGTACCGGGTCAAGAGCGCCGGGCGCGACAGCTACGCAGTGTTCAATCAGGAAGTGCGCCGTGAAGTCTCGGACCAGGTTGAGCGGGAAGGGGCCTTGCGCAACGCGCTCAAACGCACCGACGAACTGTTGCCGTATTTCCAGCCGATAGTCAGTGTCGAAAGCGGCGAACTGTTGGCCCTTGAAGCACTGATCCGCTGGCATCAGCCGGGCGGCCGGGTGATCGCGCCGGGCGAGTTTCTGCCGGATGTCGAGGGTCTGCGCCTGATTGGTCGACTGGACCTGTACATGCTGACCAGCATCGCCGCGATCCTCGCCCAACCCGAACACGCCAATTGGCCGGCGGTACACGTCAATTGCTCCAGCTACAGCATGACGCGCCCGGACTTTGCCAATGATGTGCTTGCGCTGTTGGCGCGATACGGGGTCGAGCCCTCGCGGATCTGCCTGGAGTTGACCGAAGGGGCACTGGTGGCGGAGCCGGCGATTGCCCGACTGACCATGCAGCAATTGGCCGACAACGGCATGTCAGTGGTGCTCGATGACTTCGGTGCCGGGTTTTCATCCCTGAGCTACGTGCATCAGTACCGCTTCAGCGGTTTGAAGATCGACAAATCGTTCATCCTCGAACTGACCACCAGCCCTCGCAGTCGCGCGATCGTCCGGGCGATTGTGCGGATGGCCGAATCGCTGGACCTCAGCGTTGTGGCCGAAGGTGTCGAGGATGAAGCGACGCTGGTCTTGCTACGCGAAATGGGCGCAGGGCAGGCTCAGGGTTATTACTTTGCGAAGCCGATGGGGTTGGAGGCGTTGTTGGCGAGTTCGTTGATGGTTCGTTAGGGGCTGGATCAGCCCTCAGAGGGCGTGATTGCGTCTTGAGCGGATTCAGCGGCCAGTTTCAATCGGTCAGCTTTGCTGATGTATTTAGACTTGTTTTGCGGTGCCAGTTTGGCACTGGCCTTTTTGGCGTGAGCCTTTAATAGCTGCTTTATTTTTTTCTGACGATTCATGTATTTCTACTCGGCTTGTGAATGCCTGAATGATGGCAGAGGTTTGCGTAAGAAGCCTAGGGGTGAGGCAGGGGCTTGCACCGCAATCAAACCCAATCTGATGGTTTGCGGACGATCACATTTGCGCCAGGCAAGCATACAAATCCCGCGACAGCGACGGTGTCGCGAGATCAATCGCAAGGGCGCGTTATTTGATCTGCACGATGACCGGACCTTCCGTTACGATCGGCGGGGACGCGTGGATACTTGATGCGTTTTTCTTGATCCACTCGCTTGCGACTTTCAAGCTCGCATCGCTGCCGGCCTTGTCCGTGCAAACCGTTACCGACGTACCACCATCACCCGTATTCAGCAGCGTGTAGCTTACGAGGCCCGGCACTGTCCGCAGGGTCGCTTCAACGTCGGTCTTGCGCTCTTCCAAAAGCTCGAAAAGCTGCTTTGCTCCAGTACCCAAGTAGGTTCTTATCACCGCATACATAGTCGTCTCCTATGGGGCGCCGTCTTGATGCCTGTCCAGATTCGCTGATGGCCGCTATCTCTCAGGTTTCAATTCACCCCGATTAATTAAGCTTAGCCACACGCCGGCGACTGGCGAAGTGCAACGACCACCGGCCGCTTCTGGCTGATTGCTGCGCCGCGGTCAGGATATTTCCGTGAAACTCAATCGAGTCAATTGGCAGGTGCCCATGGTCACAGGGCGCTGGCATCGTTTTCGTGTTCGTCTGCAAATGTCATGAGCACCTCCAGATCGAGCACATCCAGTTTTATCTGGGCAATAAAAGCGGAGAAGGCCAGGTTGGCGGCGAGCAGACGTAAATCGCAGGCCCAGGCCGGTAGATGGGTGGGGCCCTGGAGCCAGCCAGATTCAAATAGAGGAGCCAGGCGTACGGTATCGGCCAGACTGAGGCGTCCGGCAAACAAATGCCCCACCAATTCCGGTCGATTGTCGCGGATCGCGATGCGCAACAGGGTATGGACGCCCAGCAAACCCGTCAGGTAGGCGGCATCTTTGGTAAACGCCGAGCCGCCACGCAGGTCGGCGCCACGGAAGACCCGCTGGGTTGAGCGGAAGGACTCCTCTTGTGACTGGCCTGCGGCGAGAAACCCCTCGAATACCTGTATGAAATCGGCGCCGTCCAAAGCCTGCTGGACCGCAAGCACGCGCAGGGCCAGGCGGCGCAGGCGGTTGATGTCCATGCTGCCAGTGAACAGTTCTGCCAGGGTGGCAATGCCTTCCTGGGTTTGGGTCGTGCGTGGAGCCCCCAAACCCAGGCTTTTGAGGTTGGGCTGGAGCGCGCCATTTTGTGCGGTAGCAACATGCACGAAGGCCTCATGCTGCAATAACTGATTCTTGTCCAGTTCAGAGAACAGGGCACCGGTACGCAGGCGTATACGGCTTGCCCCGGCGATTGCCTTGGCAGCCAGCGTCGGGTCGAGCACGACCGTGACCCGGCCCTCGCCGAAGAAACGGTCCAGCTCCGGCTGCATCCAGGCGGCGAAGACCTCGGCCGGGATCTCAGCCTGAGTCGGTGGAATCCGGGCGCCACCCAATAGGGCGTCGGTGGTGGTGAGAAAAAAATTGGCCGCGTCCAGCATGCTGAGTTTCTGGCTCGGATAATAGAAATCCGGGCGTCGGTACAACGCGGATGAGTATTGAGTGAAGGCGGGAGTGCCAATCGCCCCCAGCATGCGTCCGGCCGTGGCATAACTGCGCGCAGTCATGGCGAGATAGTGCCCGGCGGGGTGCCCCTGATCGCAGCGTCCTATAAAGGCTTCCAGAGCGGCGATGTCGGCGCTGTGGTCGCGGGGGCACAATTCGACTTTGGGCAATTCGGCTTTCCCGTTACGCCAATGCGCCAGGAAAACGTCCTCGACGCCATCCGGCCAGGACAGGGCATTCAGTACGCGGATCTTGCGAGCCAGACCGGGTAGAGCGGCATCGAGTTCAGACAGGGGGGCGCTGCTCATGGAGTCACCCTTGAAAGACGAGGTTCATTCGAAAAAGCTTAGTCGTTCCGATGCGGTGCGTTGTAACCGATCAGGAGGCCCCCTGTTGTTCACGGGTGACTGAACCTTCCTGCTTCTTATATAAGACGATTATCGGGCCAGGGCTGACGGTGGCAGCCAGGGATCTTTGGTGTGGAAAAAGAATTTCCACTCAGGGGTTGACCACGTATTTTAATACTGTACTATTCGCCTCCCGCTAACGAGCAGTTCGCTGCTGGTTCTGGTTTAAGTTGTTGATTTAGTTAAGAAAAATCATCAACTTTTAAGGTTGCAGTTTGATGAAAGGCGCTGTAGAATGCGCGCCTCGGTTGAGACGAAAGATCTTAACCAACCGCTCTTTAACAAT
>NZ_JACNDU010000053.1:0-17749 GCF_017351735.1 Pseudomonas sp. FW300-N2A2
CCACCGAACGAAAGGGGCAAGAGCCCTTGGTTACTTGGGGCTTTTCCAAGTGACTCGCCGTAAGGGCGAAACCAATAGCAGCCGTTACCGAAGAACCGGATATACACCCAATCGATCACTCTCAAGCCTTAGCCGAATTCACCTTGCTGTATTCGTAGCTGCGTCGTGAAGTTCAGACAGCAACCGCGAGCATCAGGTCGTCCCGTTTGCGATCGAGGACTTGCCTGTAGGAGACGGTGATGCTCAAGTGCGTGAAACTCAATAACCTCGCGTGAGAAAAGTCAGCATGGAGCTCAAGACCAACGCAGCACTGATCATCATCGATCAACAAAAAGGCATTTTGGAGCCAAGGCTTGGCCGGCGAAATAATCCTCAGGCCGAGGCGCGGATCCTGGATTTGCTGGGGCTCTGGCGGCGAACCGGGCGGCCGGTGATCCACGTACAGCACCTGTCCCGTTCACCGGACTCAGTGTTCTGGCCGCAGCAATCGGGCGTAGAGTTTCAGGAGCGGTTCCAGCCATTGGCCGGTGAGCAACTGATTCAGAAACAGGTGCCGGATGCGTTTTGTGCGACGGCGCTGGAGGCAAGTTTGCGCGAGGCGGGGATCGATCAGTTGGTCATCGTGGGCGTCGCGACCCACAACTCGGTGGAGTCCTCGGCGCGAACGGCCGGTAACCTGGGGTTTGATACGTGGGTGGCGGAGGATGCGTGCTTTACGTTCGACAAGGCGGATTATTTCGGCAATGCGCATTCAGCTGAAGAGGTGCATGCGATGTCGCTGGGCAATCTGCACGGCGAATACGCCACGGTCGTAAACACAGCACAAATCCTGTAGGAGCCAGCTTGCTGGCGATAAACGATAACGCGGTCTACCTGAAACACCGCGTCGATCCGATCGCCAGCAAGCTGGCTCCTACAAGGGAATGGGGTTAACCCATCAAGCGCCGTGGCACTTCTTGAATTTCTTGCCGTTGCCGCATGGGCAAGGGTCGTTGCGGCCGACGTCCTTCAGGGCGTTGCGCACCGGCTCCTGGTGAGCGTGGCCGCAGTTCGGGCCGTGGACATGGCCATGGTCGTGATCATGGTGGTCGTGATGGTCATGATCGTGGTTGCAGTCAGGGCCATGGACGTGGGGTTGCTGGGTCATCGGGTGTGCTCCGGAATTAAATCGGCGGGGATTATCACGCCTTTGCGCGCCACGTGCACGTAGTGCGCGATGAACACACCGGTTTCCAGCTCACCTTCCAGGCGATAGGGGATAGGTTGCTCGGGTTTTTTCAACAGTTTCACCAGATCCCGCACTTTGGGCCACAGGTTGGTGCGGATCGGCACTTTGAAATATGCGCTGTGCTTGGGACCGACCGTAAACCAGTGTTCGTGCTCGCCTTCGGTCAGCAACATATCGCCCAGGTGAATCCGGTATTCGAGGCCGCGCACCGTCAGGTCACTGTCGCGCGGGTTGTCGACGCGAAAGAACAACAGGAAACGTTGCTCCATCAGTTTCGCCCGGACCACTTCGACCTTGACCAGATGCACTTCAGGTTCCGGTTCATCGTCGCTGAACCAGGACGCACAGCCGCCGAGTCCGAGAAACAGGAGCAGGGTGAGCGTATGCAGGACGCGACGTCGGCTGATCATGGTTGTGTTTCTCCCTTGATCCCCAGTCTAGCCCTTCACGAATCACCTCAACTGGCGAAATAACCCGCACAACACTTCTTGAATTTCTGCCCGCTGGCACATGGGCAGGCATCGTTGCGTCCGGCCTTGAGTGGCACAGTGGGGTCAATGAAATACCAGTGGCCGGCGTTCTGCACGAACGACGAGCGCTCGCGGTGGCTGTGTTCGCCGCTGCCATCGTGCCAACGTGCGGTAAAGGTCACGAACGCGTGTTCCGGTTGACCGCCGAACACCTCGGAGCTTTCCACCTCCAGGCCGAGCCAGGTGCTTTGCGCGCTCCAGTCGCTGATGGACTGACGATCGAGGCCGGACTGCTGTGCGGGCAGGGTGGTCGCTACCAGGTAATCGATCAGGCCCAACACATAAGCGCTGTAGCGCGAACGCATCAACGCTTCGGCACAAGGCGCCGGATGCCCGGCATGGTAATGACCGCAGCAGGCGTCCAGCAGGGTGCCGCTGCCGCAAGGGCAAATGGATGTACTCATTGCGTTACCACCAGTATTTCCCGAAGTTTTCCGGATTGGCCCAGAACCGTGAGTTGAGCCAGTCGGGGACTTGTTTGTAGTCAAGCAGATCGTAGGTGAACAAGGTCAGGACTTGTTCGTCGCGCTGGAAGCGTTCGCTGGCTTGCAGGGCCAAGGAAAAAAAATCCGTCTCCTGCCAGCCACTGGCCGGCAAATCCGCCAGCACCGCAATGCGACTGGCATTGAGGTTGCGGATGCCGCCGAGCAAATTCAGGCCATCGCGTTTGGGCAAGTGTTCGAGGCAATCGACCACCAGCGCCAGATCAAATCGGCGCGCCGCCAGTTCGGCCGGCAACGGTCCAGGCGCCGCGTGGGCGACGCAGGTGTCCGGGTGCGCCAGCTTGAATGCTTCCAGCGCGGGGAATTCGCTCGCGCCGATCAGCAACAGGCGGAGCGGGGCATAACGATCCAGCAAAGCGGCCAGCGCCTGCTGGGGCGTGCGCGAAGAAATACCTGAAATCATCGAAGTTCCTCAATCAGAGCGCCAAGACTAGCCTGCCCGAAGGTCCAGATATAGAGCGTCGTCGCGCTAAAAGTATCGATCAGCCGTGAACACTGGATAAAACTGCAATGGCCTATTGCTGGCGGAGATTAAAGCTCGGGTCTTTACTACCTGAATCGGTTCTAAGCCGATCCCTCAGGAGAAAACTAGATGAGCATAGTTCGGACAGCATTACCCTTGGTTCTGCTAACCAGTGTGTTGACTGGTTGCGCAGGTTTGCAGAAAACCGACTGGCCGACCTGTGCGGCAGTCGGCGGTGTAATCGGTGCGGGTCTCGGCGCGACCGAGAGCTCGGCATGGGCAGGGTACGGCGCTCTGCTGGTTGGCGGTACGGCCGCTGCCTATTGCTGGGTTCACGGTGATGGCGACGAAGACGGCGATGGCGTGCCGGACAGCCGCGACAAGTGCCCGGGTACGCCTAGAGGCGTGAAGGTCGATGCCGACGGTTGCCCACCACCAGTCCCTGCGCCAGTGGTTGAAGAGGCGGTTGTGGTCAAGGAAGAAACCATCGTCATCCGCGATGTTCACTTCCAGTTCGACAAAGCCACACTCACCCCTTCTGACAAACAGGTGCTCGATAAGATCGCCACTCGTTTGAAAGCTGAAGCCCCTACTGCTCAGTTGACCGTTACTGGCCATACCGACAGCGTGGGCAGTGATAGCTACAACCAGAAACTGTCGGATAAACGCGCTCACTCGGTGGTTGAGTACCTCATCCAGGAAGGCGTGCCGCGCAGTAACTTCGTGTCTGTTTCCGGTGCCGGTGAAAGTCAGCCGGTGGCCGATAACAAAACCGCCGACGGCCGTGCACAGAACCGTCGCACCGAAATCAAAATCCAACGCTAGATCCCTCGCATCCGTGGCTTGTGCAGTCACGGATGCGGGTCTTTACTCCTGTGTAACCGGCGTCGGCCGGTAACACAGGAGCTTTCACCATGAGCCTTCTCACACGGACCGTCTGGCCGGTTGTGCTGCTTGGCAGCCTGTTGACCGGTTGCGCTACTCACAGCGATGGCACTGCCCCCCTCAATCAACGTACCTGGCCGATCTGCAGCGTTATCGGTGGCTTGGTCGGTGGTGGCCTGGGCGCTATCGAAAGTGGCGGTTGGGCGGCCGGTGGAGCGGCGCTTGGTATCTTGACCGGTGGCCTGATCTGCTACGCGCAGGATGGCGACGAAGATGGCGATGGTGTCTTTGATCGACGCGATCGCTGCCCGGATACGCCGGCCAATACTCCGGTCGAACATCATGGTTGTCCGCTGCCGCAATACCCGGCCAGTGTGAATCCCGCTGAACCTGCACAATCTGAAGTCATCACCCTGAGCGATGCGGGCGATGTGTTGTTTGCGTTCAACAAATCCGACCTGACACCCTCGGCGCAAAGTCAGCTGGACTCGTTCATACCCAAACTGCAAAGCGCCGATGTAGTCAGCATCAAAGTGATCGGCCACACCGACAGCGTGGGTGACGACGCCTATAACCAGGCACTCTCGGAGCGACGCGCCAGCAGCGTGGCCGCTTACTTGCTGGGCATGGGCCTGGCGCCGGACAAACTCACCAGCGAAGGCCGGGGCGAAAGCGCACCGGTGGCCGATAACGAAACAGAGGAAGGTCGCGCGAAAAACCGTCGCGTGGAATTGCACATCAATCGCTGAACCCCGTGATAGAGCCGTCGGCCAATGATTGCAGTGGCGCCGACGGCCATTCGGCGGCCTTCATGAAGAATTTTCCGTTGCCCTCTGGCTTATCCCGCGTGGAAGCCGTTACTGTGCGTGCAAAGAATAATTCTCAACAGGGGGGCGTATGAAGGTGTTTTGGGGGCTGGGTAAGCTGTTGACCCTGCTGTTCTGGCTGGTGGTGTTGGTCAATCTGCTGATGCCCTTTGTCAATCCGCTGCACCTGTTGGTCAATCTGGCCGGCGGCCTGCTGGCGTTCCTTCATCTTCTTGAGGCGGTGTTCTGTTTCCGCAGTCTCAGAGGCCGCGCCCACCCTTGGCGTGATCGCTTGAAGATTGTCTTTTTCGGTGTTTTCCACCTGCAAACCATTCCGGCTCCTGCCGTACCGAAGGCTTCCCATGCGTAAACTCTGTCTGCTCGCCGCACTCGTCAGCCCATTCGCCTGCGCCCAGGTGGTCAGCGTCGAAACCAACTCGCTGATGCGCTTGCCCAATACCGCCAGCACCTTGCAGCTGGAACGCCTGGAAGTGGCCGATTACGGCACGTTGCTGATTCCCTCGAACGTGACCGAAGTCAGCGTCGGCGAATTGCGCCTGGGGCGTGAAGCGCGGATCGCCATCGTGCCCGGCGAAACGGCGCTGGAGTTGAAAGTCAGCCGCGCCCAATTGTCCGAAGGCAGCCAGATTACCGCTCGCGGTGCACCGGGTACTTACCTCAAGGCGGCCCGCTCGGGACGCAATCTGAATGTGCAGATCAAGGCACTGAATGCACCGCAGTTGGTGGTTGACGCTCGCGGCGGCGCAGGTGCACCGGGGTTTGTCGGCCTCGACGGCGCCAACGGTCAGGCACCGGGCTGCACCTGGGGCCAGGCCGGTCGCGGGGCCGATGGCAGCGATGGCAGCGACGGTCAGCCGGGTGCGCCGGGTGCGCTGGTCAGGCTGGAAGTGCCGCGTGATTATCCGGCGGAGCAGATCAAGGTTCAGGTGGCTGGCGGCGCGGGTGGTCTGGCCGGTCCTGGCGGTAAGCCGGGGGCGGGCGGCAAGGCCAAGGGTTGCTTCGTCTACAAGGCCGATGGCGGCAAGAGCGGCAAGCCAGGCGTTGACGGCCAGCCGGGGCCTGCGGGCGCGGCGGGTTCGGTGACGGTTCAAAGGTTGTAAGTGGTTTCGGACAATTTCGTCGTCTGAACGATTGCCTTCGCGGGCAAGCCTCGCTCCTACAGGGATCACGCTGTCCATTGTAGGAGCGAGCGATGCGGCGATCCGACTTGCCCGCGAAGCTTTTAGCTTTTAGAACATCGGCCGAGCCGAGGCGATGGCCACCAGCACCAACCCCACAATCAAATTAATCCCCACCAACCGGCGAATCCTCCCCAGCACCGCAGCCCCCGTCGGCCAATCCTGCGCCGTCACCGCCGTGCGCAATTCCGGCAACAGCAACGCCTGAATCCGGATAAACAGCGCGGTCATCACCACGAACAAGCCCATCATCACCTGCACATACCGTGGCGCGGCCTCGAAACCGCTGTACTGCAAATGAATCATGCCGACACCGCTGACCGGCAACAGCACCACCGCGATCCAGACCCAGCGGAAAAAACCTTGAAACACTTCTACCCACAGCTTCAACCGGGCCGGGCCTTCCAGCGCCTTCATCGCGGCCGGACGCAAGACCATCCAGGCGAAAAACATGCCGCCGACCCACACCAGGGCGGACAGGACATGCAGGGTGTAAACGATGCCAAAAGGTGTCATTGGGGTACTCCGTTCTGCGCGGGATTAATTAGCGCGGTATGATAGCCGCCGAACCGAACCACTGAAAATTTATCCAGCGTTTTTTGCGCCCGACAATCCATGATCAGCACTGAACTCAAAACCACGATCCAGGGCGCCTACTCGCGTTTTCTCGAAGCCAAGAGCCTCAAGCCGCGCTACGGCCAACGCCTGATGATCGCTGAAATTGCCAAGGTCCTCGGTGACATCGACACCGACGACGAAGGCCGGCGCAGTGGCGACCCCGCGATTGTCGCGGTGGAAGCCGGCACCGGTACCGGCAAGACCGTGGCCTATAGCCTGGCGGCGATCCCGACTGCGAAAGCCGCCGGCAAACGCCTGGTGATCGCCACGGCCACCGTGGCCCTGCAAGAACAGATCGTCTACAAGGATCTGCCCGACCTGATGCGCAACAGCGGGCTGAATTTCAGCTTTGCCCTGGCCAAGGGCCGGGGGCGCTACATGTGCCTGTCCAAGCTCGACATGTTGCTGCAGGAAGGTCACGCACAAACCGCTACCGCGCAGCTGTTCGAAGAAGAAGGCTTCAAGATCGAGGTCGATGAGGCCAGTCAGAAGCTGTTCACCAGCATGATCGAGAAGCTCGCCGGCAATAAGTGGGACGGCGACCGCGACAGTTGGTCCACCGCCCTGGAAGACGCCGATTGGGCGCGCCTGACCACCGATCACAGCCAGTGCACCAACCGCCATTGCCCGAACTTCGGCCAGTGCGCCTTCTACAAGGCCCGCGAAGGCATGGGCAAGGTGGACGTGATCGTCACCAACCACGACATGGTTTTGGCGGACCTGGCCCTTGGCGGCGGTGCCGTTTTGCCCGATCCGCGCGACACCATCTACGTGTTCGACGAAGGTCACCACCTGCCGGACAAGGCCATCGGCCACTTCGCCCATTACACGCGCCTGCGCTCCACCGCCGACTGGCTGGAAACCACCGCGAAGAACCTCACCAAATTGCTCGCCCAGCATCCGCTGCCGGGCGACCTGGGCAAGTTGATCGAACAGGTGCCGGAGCTGGCCCGCGAGATCAAGACCCAGCAGCAATTCATGTTTACCGCCTGCGAACAGGCTGCCGATTTCAAACCCGGCGAAGACGTCGAAGGTCGCGAACGGCCACGTCACCGCTTCGTCGGCGGGGTGATTCCCGAGCACATGCGCGAAATGGGCATCGAGCTGAAAAAGGGTTTTGCCCGTCTCACCGACCTGTTCACCCGACTCACCGAGTTGCTCAAGGAAGGCATGGACGGCGAGGTCAACATCGGCATCGCCAGCAACCAGGCCGAAGAGTGGTATCCGCTGTTCGGCAGCCTGTTGTCGCGCTCTTCGGGCAACTGGGAGTTGTGGGTTGCATTTACCGCCGAAGACCCGGAAGACAACCCGCCCATGGCGCGCTGGCTGACCCTGGCCGAAAGCGGCTCGCTGTTCGACATCGAAGTCAACGCCAGCCCGATCCTCGCGGCGGAAATGCTCCGGCGCAACCTGTGGAACGTGGCTTACGGCGCGCTGGTGACTTCGGCGACCCTGACCGCACTCGGCACCTTCGACCGCTTCCGCATGCGTGCCGGGCTGCCGAAAAAAGCCGTGACCGCCGTGGTCCCGAGCCCGTTCCATCACGCCGACGCCGGCGTACTGCGGGTGCCGGACCTGAAAGCCGATCCACGTGATGCAGCGGCCCACACTGCGGCGATCATTCGTGACCTGCCGCAACTGGTCGAAGGTTCGCGCGGCACGCTGGTGCTGTTCTCCTCGCGTAAACAGATGCAGGACGTGTTCGACGGTCTCGACCGCGACTGGCGCAAGCAAGTGTTCATTCAAGGCAACCTGTCGAAACAGGAAACCCTGAACAAGCACAAGGCGCGCGTCGATGGCGGCGATTCCAGCGTGCTGTTCGGCCTGGCGAGTTTCGCCGAAGGGGTCGACTTGCCCGGTGCGTACTGCGAGCACGTGGTGATCGCGAAGATTCCATTCTCGGTGCCCGATGATCCGGTCGAAGCGGCACTGGCCGAGTGGATCGAAGCGCGGGGCGGCAATCCGTTCATGGAAATCTCCGTGCCGGACGCCTCGCTGAAACTGGTCCAGGCCTGCGGTCGCTTGCTGCGAACCGAAGAGGACCGCGGCACCATCACCTTGCTCGACCGGCGCCTGGTCACCCAGCGTTACGGCAAAGCGATCCTCAATGCGTTACCGCCATTCCGTCGAGAAATTTCCTGATACGACGGTGGGCAAATCTGCCCGCCGCGTTGTCTATCTCTCTGCCATCGCTTTTCCACTGGCCATTGTTGGTCGTTAGGGAGATTTTCGTTCTCATGATTCGCCGTTCGTTGCCTGCTGTTTTTGCCTTGTTGTTCACCACGCCTTTGCTCGCCGCTCCCGCAGGCCAGCAGACGCTGTTCAACTTTGTGCGCCCCGCCGACGTGGTCCAGGTGGCGACTCAGGACGCCAGCCTGCCGCAATCCAATGCAGAGCAAACGGCCGAAGGCGAAGTGCTGCGCCGGGTGACGTTCAACCCGGTGGCCCAGCCAACCCTGCGCCTGACCCCGCAAACCGGGGCCTGGGACTGGTCGCAGTCCGGTGTGATGAGCCTGCGTATTCAAAGCGCAATGGACTGGGCCGTGACCCTTTACGTGAAAATCCAGAGCAACGACGGCAAGACGCTGATCAGCCGCGTCGATCTGCCGGCCGGCCCTGCGCAGACGCTGCTGGTGCCGTTGCAGCCGAGCTCGCCGCTGAGCCTGGGCATGAAGGCCGGTCCGCCGATGCCGATGACTGTCGACGGTCAACGCATCCTGTTGGCCAGCAGCGCCGGTGAGCTGGATCGCAGCCAGGTGGTGTCGGTGACGTTGTCGATGGATCAGCCGAAAGTCGCGCAAAGTATCCTGCTGGAACGCTTTGGAGTGCAGGAAGGCGAGGCGGTCACCCAAGCCGTTTATGGCGGCCTGGTGGACGCTTTCGGTCAGTCGACCCGGACCAAATGGCCGGAGAAGGTCAGCAGCGACGAGCAACTGAAAAGCGCCGCCGCCAAGGAACAGCAACAAACCAAAACCTGGCTGGCCGAGCGCGAGAAGTCGTCGCTGGACAAGTTCGGTGGCTGGATAAAAGGCCCGACGTTCAAGGCCAGCGGTTTTTTCCGCAGCGAGAAACGTGACGGTCGCTGGTATCTGGTGACCCCGGAAGGCCATCCGTTTTATTCGCTCGGGGTCAACACCGTTGCGCCGGACGTCAACCAGACTTACATCGCCGGTCGCGAGTGGATGTTCGAATCGCTGCCTAAACCCGAGGAACCGCTGGCCAGTCACTTTGGCGAAGGCGACAACCGGGGTGGCAATGGCGTCGATCAGGGCCGAGGCTACAACGCCGGGCGCTGGTACGATTTCTATGGCGCGAACCTGCAACGTCTGTATGGCGCCCCTTGCACACCGGGCAGCGACACCAAGGCCGGTGTTGCCGAAGCGGCCAAGGCCGACGCGGTTGAGGCGACGGTCGAGAAGACCGCTGAACAACCCGTCGTTCCTTCCACGGCCGAAGCCGGTGTTGCCGAAGCCGCCAAGGCCGGCGCAGAGGACGCGACCGTCGCGAAAGCGGTCGAGCAGAAACCCGCCGAACCTTGCACCGCCGTGATTGATGAGCAACGCTGGGCCAGCCACACCCTGGATCGCCTGCAAGCCTGGGGCTTCAACACCATCGGCAACTGGAGCGCCCCGGAGCTGGGCAACGCGGACCGCGTGCCCTACACCTTGCCGCTGTCGATCGTCGGCGATTACGCCAGCATCAGCACCGGCACCGACTGGTGGGGCGGCATGCCTGACCCGTTCGACCCGCGTTTCGCCATGGCCACCGAGCGCGCCGTGGCCATCGCCGCCCGCGATCATCGCGACGACCCTTGGCTGATCGGTTACTTCGCCGACAACGAACTGGCCTGGGCCGGTCCCGGTGACGACCCGAAAGCCCGCTACGCGCTGGCCTACGGCACCTTGAAAATGACCACTGACGTGCCGGCCAAGCGCGCGTTCCTCAAGCAATTGCGCGACAAGTACCGCAATCAGGCAGGCCTGTCCAAAGCCTGGGGCATCGACTTGCCGGCCTGGGAATTGATGGAAGACCCGGGCTTCGTGCCGCCGCTGCCGAGCGCCGAGTACCCGGAAATCGAAGCCGACTTCAAATACTTCCAGAAGGTCTTCGCTGACACGTACTTCAAAACCATTTCCGACTCGCTCAAGTGGCACGCACCGAATCAGCTGCTGCTGGGCGGCCGTTTCGCCATCAGCACCCCGGAAGCCGTGGAATCCTGTGCGCAGTATTGCGATGTGCTGAGCTTCAACATGTACACCCTGCAACCGCAGGACGGCTACGACTTCGCCAAATTGCGCAGCCTGGACAAACCGGTGCTGATCACCGAATTCAACTTCGGCTCGGCCGATCGCGGCCCGTTCTGGGGCGGCGTGACGCAACTGGCGAAGGAAGAAGACCGTGGCCCGGCTTACGCCAACTTCCTGAAACAGGCACTGAGCGAGCCGTCGATTGTCGGCGTGCACTGGTTCCAGTACCTCGATCAACCGGTGACCGGTCGTCTGCTGGACGGTGAAAACGGGCACTTTGGTTTGGTCGGCATTACCGATCTGCCGTTTCAGGGCTTCGTCGACAGCGTGCGCAAGAGCAACCTGGCGGCCGTTGATCAGTTGGGCAAAGAGGCCGAGAAGGCCAAGGCTGAAGCGGATAAAGCCAGCCACGATGCCGAAGGCGGGCGAAAAGCTGAAGCCGGCAAGGGCCCGGGGAAGGGCGCCGGGCAGGCGGGTGGGCATTCGGGGAATGGTCATTAAGGCCTGATCTACCGCGTTATCGTTCTTCGCGGGCAAGCCTCGCTCCTACAGGTTCGGTGGTGCTCCTGTAGGAGCGAGGCTTGCCCGCGAAGGCGTCCTCAAAAACACCATGAATTCCAGATCCAATAGATCGGCAATCCGACCGCCCGGCCCAACCCTGTTCCCAAAACCATCAATGGCTGGAACAATGCCGGCCACTTTGTAGAACGTTTGTCCGAGGGAGTAGCGGGTGCAGATTCAGGGTCATTACGAGCTTAAGTTCGAAGCGGTTCGCGAAGCGTTCGCGGCGTTGTTCGACGATCCTCAGGAGCGTGGCGCAGCGCTGTGCATCCAGGTTGGCGGCGAAACCGTTCTCGACCTCTGGTCCGGCACCGCCGACAAGGATGGCCATGAGGCCTGGCACAGCGACACTATCGCCAACCTGTTTTCCTGCACCAAGACCTTCACCGCCGTCACCGCCCTGCAACTGGTCGCCGAAGGCAAACTGCAACTGGATGCCCCGGTTGCCCGCTATTGGCCCGAATTCGCTGCCGCCGGCAAGGAATCCGTCACCCTGCGTCAACTGCTCTGCCACCAGGCCGGTCTGCCGGCGTTGCGCGAGTTGCTGGCCCCGGAAGCACTTTACGACTGGCAAACCATGGTCGATGCGCTGGCCGCCGAATCGCCTTGGTGGACGCCGGGCACCGGTCACGGTTATGCCGCGATCACCTATGGCTGGCTGGTCGGCGAGTTGCTGCGCCGTGCCGACGGGCGTGGGCCGGGCGAGTCCATTGTGGCCCGCGTGGCCAAACCGTTGGGCCTGGATTTTCACGTCGGCCTGGCGGATGAAGAATTCCATCGCGTGGCGCACATCGCCCGTGGCAAGGGCAACGTCGGCGATGCCGCGGCCCAGCGCCTGCTGCAAGTGACGATGCGCGAACCGACGGCCATGACCACGCGGGCCTTTACTAACCCGCCGTCGGTCCTGACCAGCACCAACAAACCGGAATGGCGGCGCATGCAACAACCGGCGGCCAACGGCCACGGCAATGCCCGCAGCCTGGCCGGGTTCTATGCCGGGCTGCTCGACGGCAGCCTGCTGGAAAGCGAGATGCTCGATGAGCTGACCCGCGAACACAGCCTCGGCGAAGACAAGACTTTACTGACCCGGACCCGTTTCGGCCTGGGTTGCATGCTCGATCAACCGGATGTCCCGAACGCCACCTACGGCCTCGGCCCACGTGCGTTCGGTCACCCGGGCGCTGGCGGCTCCATCGGTTTTGCTGACCCTGAATACGATGTCGCCTTCGGTTTTGTGACAAATACACTGGGGCCTTACGTCTTGATGGATCCGCGCGCGCAAAAGCTCGCGCGGGTACTGGCCACTTGTCTGTAAAACGCGCTGAAGGGTTCCAGGGCCGGAACCCGAAGGCCTTTATGTTTTCCAACCGTCTGTTTATCCGGGTCATGCCGGCCTGAATTTTTATGACTTCTTTTTTGTGGATTTCCAATGTCACTCAATAAAACCACCCTCGCTTTGGCCCTGTGTGTCGCTGTTACCGGTTGTGCGCAGACACCAAAAAATGATTCGGATGGCAGCAGCTGGTGGCCGTTCGGTTCCTCCGACAAAGTCGCGGCGAAAGAGCCGGCTCCCGCGCCGGCACCTGTGAAGCCTGCCGAGGTGGCCCCGGCTGCCAAGGCTGAAGCCGACACCGGTGGTAAATGGTGGTGGCCGTTCGGCGGCAAAGAGCAGAGCACGGCCAAAGTCGTGCCGATGCCTGACCCTAAAGTCACTCAGGCCTGGCTCGACGATTACGAACCGCGCCTGCGCACCGCGATCAAGGACAGTAACCTGCAACTCGAGCGCCGTGAAAACGTGCTGGTGGTCACCGCGCCAGTAGAAGGTTCGTTCAACCCCGACCGTCCGGCCATGTTGTTGCCGGTGACTCTCGGCCCGTTCACTCGCGTGGCGAAAATCCTTGAAGTCGATCCGAAGACCGCCGTGCTGGTATTGGGTCACAGCGACACCTCGGGCGCCGCACCGGCCAACGTGAAACTGAGCCAGGAACGCGCACAAGCCGTGGCGGCGATTTTCCGCCTCAGCGGTCTGCAGCGTGATCGCCTGATGCTGCGCGGCATGGGTGGTGAAGCCCCGCGTGCGGCTAACGACAGCGTTGAAGGCCGTGCCTTGAACCGTCGCGTCGAACTGCTGGTGACTCCGCAAAACACCATGGTTGCGCTGTTGAGCAAGTACAACATGCCAGCCCCTGCACCGGTGAAACTGGTCGCTGCACAGGACGTCAAGCCAGTGGCCAAGCCGGTCACCCCGGCACCGACCGCGAAGAAAGCCGCTGTACCTGCCACGAAAAAAGCGCCGGCCAAGAAAGCCGCCGCCAAGAAGGCTCCGGCTAAAACCGCGACGCCGGCCAAAAAGACCACGCCGGCCAAAGCCGCGGCAGCTGACAAAAAAGTCGTTGTCGCCGATCCTGTGAAAAAGTGATTCGTTAACCAAAAGGAATGCGCCATGACCCAGGGCCTGGCTGATATGCGTCGCGACTACACCCGAGACGGCCTGACCGAGGCGCAAGCCCCGGCCGAGCCGTTCGCGCTGTTCCATCAGTGGTTTGCCGACGCGGTGAAAACCGAGCAGCCGCCGGTGGAAGCCAACGCCATGACCCTGGCCACCGTCGACCAGGACGGTCGGCCGCATTGCCGCATTTTGCTGCTCAAAGGCCTGGACGCGCAGGGCTTCACCTTCTTCACCAACTACGACAGCGCCAAGGGCCAGCATCTGGCCGCGAACCCGTTCGCGGCCATGACGTTTTTCTGGCCGGCCCTCGAGCGTCAGGTTCGTGTAGAAGGTCGGGTGGTGAAGGTCACGCCTGAGGAATCCGATGCCTACTTCCAGGTCCGGCCGCTGGGCAGTCGCCTTGGTGCCTGGGCTTCACCGCAAAGCCGCGTGATCGCCGATCGTGCCGAACTGGAAGCGTTGCTCAAGAATACCGAGCAACGTTTCAGCGATACGCAGCCTCATTGCCCTGAGCACTGGGGCGGTTATCGTCTGCTGCCTGAGCGCATCGAATTCTGGCAGGGCCGTTCGAGCCGCCTGCACGATCGCCTGAACTATCGTTTACAAGGCGCCGACTGGATTCTTGAACGTCTGGCGCCCTGAGCAGTCTACCGACCGGGATAACCTGCCGCAGCGGCCTCCAGCCACTGAGGCAGGTCCCGACGCTTGATCTTCTGCGCTTGAGCGTTCGCCAGTTGCTGGAGCATGTAGGCTCTTTTCTGCTCATCGCTCCCCGCCAGGGCTAGCGCCATATCGCGGTCCATCCAGCGTTTTATCCGTACGTACAACCACCCATGGAAGTACAGGCCGGCGACAGTGGTGACGACAATGATGAAGTAATCCATGAAAATCCTTGGGGCAGCGGCGCAGATCTCGTCATTTGCCGCTAATGTTTGATGAGTTCGTGGAGGTCCCTGTACCGGGCCTGAATCAAACCAATGTTATCGGGGCGACGTCGTGACACGCGTCAAGCTGCGGAGTTTAATGGTTACATGTCCTTTGGAGGTGATGCCATGCGTAAGTCTGTTCTGCTTGTTGCTTCCTTTTCCACGATGGCGATGTTGCTCACTGGCTGCCAATCGAGCCTGACCGGTGACTCCTACTCCCGTGACGAAGCGCGTCGTGTGCAGACCGTTCGCATGGGCACCATCGAATCCCTGCGTCCGGTGAAAATCGAAGGCACCAAGACCCCGATCGGCGGCCTCGCCGGCGCGGCGGTCGGTGGTGTTGGCGGCAGCAGCATCGGCGGTGGTAAAGGCAGCATCGTTGCTGCAGTTATCGGCGCCGTGGCTGGCGGGCTGATCGGCTCGGCCACTGAGGAAGGCCTGACCCGCACCCAAGGTGTGGAAATCACTGTTCGTGAAGACGACGGCAGCATGCGTGCCTATGTGCAGCAGGTTCAGGAAAACGAAGTGTTCCGTGTGGGTGAGCGGGTGCGGATTGCTACTGTAGATGGTACGAGCCGCGTTACGCACTAAGCGGGAACGCGGGTAAAAGAAAACCCCGATCAGCGTGAGCTGGTTGGGGTTTTTTTTTGAGGCGGGGTTTTGGATTGGGGGGATATCCGTTTCTGCGGTAACGGTTGCTATTGGTTCCGCTTTTACAGCGGGTCACTTGGAGAAGCGCCAAGTAACCAAGCGCTTTTGCCCCTTTCGTTCGGTACCTCGCCTAGGCTCGGCATGCCCTCGCTCCGGTCCTGCTCCGTGGGCCCACCGCGATCGGCCATCCCTGGCCGTGCGCGGCTAACCCGGCATCCATGCCGGGTTGCCCACTGCGCAGAACCTCCACTCGGCCTCTCGAGGGGGCGCTCAGATCAAAAGCGGAAGGCGAGCTAACGCTCGACCTGATGAGTGGTGAAAATCAAAAGCGTACGGCGATTTCCTGTAGGAGCCGGCTTGCCGGCGATGGCGTCCGTCCAGTCAATAAACAGGTTGATTGACCCACCGCCACCGCCACCGCCATCGCCAGCAAGCCGGCTCCTACAGGGTTAATGTGCGAGCGATGCCACCACAACCATTCAGGATTAGCGCTCGCCTTGCTTGCGACTCGCCGCCGCCGTCACCGCATATCCAATCAACGCTGCCAATATCGACCCGGTCAAAATCCCCATCCGGTCCATCCCGGCGTACTCACTGACGCCCGGTTCAAACGCCAGGGAACCGACAAACAAGCTCATGGTGAAACCAATCCCGCAGAGGATCGCAACCCCCAGCACCTGGCCCCAATTGGCGCCTTGGGGCAGGGCGGCGATGCCGGTTTTTACCGCGAGCCAGGTCAGGCCGAACACACCAAGCGTCTTGCCCAGCAGCAGGCCGATTGCGATGCCCATCGGCACGTGATGGGTGAAGCTTTCGGCGGTCACGCCGCTCAGGGACAGGCCGGCGTTGGCGAAGGCGAACAGCGGCAGGATGCCGTAGGCCACCCACGGGTGCAGGGCGTGTTCCAGCGTCAGCAGCGGCGACGGCTCGGCGTTTTTGGTGCGCAACGGGACGCAGAAGGCCAGGGTTACGCCGGCCAGCGTGGCGTGGACACCGCTTTTGAGTACGCACACCCACAGGATCAAACCGATGATCATGTACGGCCCGAGCTTGACCACGCCGAGCCGGTTCATCGCGATCAGCGCGACGATGCAGGCCGCGGCCAACGCCAGGGACAGGGTCGACAGCGCGCCGGAATAGAAGATTGCAATGACGATGATCGCGCCGAGGTCGTCGATGATCGCCAGGGTCATCAGGAACAGTTTCAGCGACACCGGCACACGCTTGCCCAGCAGGGCGAGGACGCCGAGGGCGAAGGCGATGTCAGTCGCCATCGGAATGGCCCAGCCACCGAGCGCAGCGGGGTTGTCACGGTTGAAGAACCAGTAGACCAACGCCGGCACGACCATGCCGCCAATCGCCGCAGCGCCGGGCAGGACCACCTGTGAAGGCTTCGACAGCTGACCGTCGAGGACTTCGCGCTTTACTTCCAGGCCGATCAGCAGGAAGAACAGGGCCATCAGGCCGTCGTTGATCCACAGCAGTGCCGGTTTGGCGATTTGCAGCGCGCCGACCTGAGCCACCACCGGGGTGTCCAGAAAGCTGCTGTAGAGCCACGACAACGGGGAGTTGTTGATGATCAAAGCCAGGGCTGCTGCGGCGATCAACAACAGACCGCTGGCAGCTTCCAACTGAAAGAAACGCGTGAAAGTGCTACGCAGAGGCAAGGTCGCTCTCCATCGAATAATCAAAAAGGTGGCACACCCTAACCCGTACCGTTAGTTGTTAAAACAAAAGTTATATTCTTTTTTGTTATATGCCGTTACAGCACGAAAGGCGACACGGACCTGAGCCTAGCAGTTGCCGGACGTATTGAACCTCAGCTGTACCTGTGCGCGATGTCGGATTTTTCCTAAGCTTGTGGGCTGAGCCTTGTGCCAAGGCCGACTCAACGAGAAAACCATCATGAGCGACAACCGACAGTGGGCCCGGGAAGCGATCCGGATCATCGAAGCGGACTTCCAGCGCAGCGCCGACACCCACCTGATCCCCTTGCCGCTGCCGGGGTTGCCGGGCATCGAGTTGTATTTCAAGGATGAGTCGAGCCATCCCACCGGCAGCCTGAAACATCGCCTGGCGCGTTCGTTGTTCCTCTATGCGCTGTGTAACGGCTGGCTTAAACCCGGCGCGCCGGTGATCGAAGCGTCCAGCGGTTCGACGGCGATTTCCGAGGCGTACTTCGCCCGTTTGCTCGGCCTGCCGTTTATTGCCGTGATGCCGGCCACCACCTCCAAAGAGAAGATCGCGCAGATCGAGTTCTACGGTGGCAAGAGCCATCTGGTGGACGACCCGACGCAGATCTATGCCGAATCCGAGCGCCTGGCGCGCGAGCACGACGGGCACTTTATCGATCAGTTCACCTACGCCGAACGCGCCACCGACTGGCGGGCGAACAACAACATCGCCGAATCGATCTTCCATCAGATGCGTTTTGAACAGCACCCGGAGCCGAGCTGGCTGATTTCCAGCCCCGGCACCGGCGGCACCACGGCGACCCTTGGGCGATACGTGCGTTATCGCCAGCATTGCACTCGCGTGCTGTGCGCCGATGCCGAGCGATCGGTGTTTTTTGATTACTACCTGACTGGCGATGCCAGTCTTCGACTGGATCACGGTTCGCGGATCGAAGGCATTGGTCGGCCACGGGTCGAGGCGTCGTTTCTGCCAAAGGTGATTGATGCGA
>NZ_JACNDU010000054.1:0-16787 GCF_017351735.1 Pseudomonas sp. FW300-N2A2
ACGTACCGATACCCGTTCAGTCCACCCGCCAATCCGACCGGGTCCGGCGTCAGATACCGCCCCACATCCGGCTGGTAATACCGATGCCGGTTGTAGTGCAAGCCTGTTTCCGGGTCGAAGTACTGGCCCTGAAACCGCAGCGGCTGGTCGAGGATCTGGTGGGTGTCGCGGTTGAGGCGGGTGAGGCGGCCGTAGGCGGTGTATTGGGCGGACCAGACGATTTCGCCGCTGTAATCGGTGAGTTCTTGCGGTGTGCCGAGGTGGTCGAGTTGGTAGTAAAACGGGCAGGCGTTGCGCGGGCCTTTGCCGTCGAGCATGGCCAGCGGGCGATAGCTGCCTGGCTCGTAGACGTAGCTGCGGTAGTGCTCGCGACTGCTTTCGGCGACGAGGTTGTCGCCCTGCCAAAAAAACTCGGTGGTGTTGCCATCGACGTTTTTGCTGATGCGGCGGCCGAAGGCATCGTAGCGGTAGGTCGCCTGGCTGCCGTTGGGCAGGGTGATGCCGATCAGGCGATGCTGGCAGTCGTAACGGTACTCGGTGACCAGTTTTTGTGAAGTGCCGCGGCGTTCGCGGATCAGGTTGCCGAAGGCGTCGTAATCGTAGTGGCGGTCGCCTTGCATCAGCAGGCGATTGCCTTTGACCATGGCCGGACCGGGTCGGTCCTGCATCAGCAGGTTGCCGGTCGGGTCGTGGGCGAAGTTTTCCGGTTGGTGATCTCGGGAGTGGCGGACGCGGATCAGGCGATCGAGCGAATCGTAGAGGTAGCTGCGCTGACCGTGCCGCGTGTCGGCAATGTGGTCGAGGTTGCCGTTGGCGCTGTAGGCATAGTCGCGGCGATACAGCGGTTGCAGGTTTTGCCGGACAGCGTGGGCGTTCAGTCGACCTTGATTGTCATACTGATAATCGCTGAGCAGCAGGCCCTGTTGACGGTTCTGTTCGCGGCCGGCGAAAAAGGTGTGAGCGGTCAGTCGGGCGCCATTGAGGTCAATGGCCGTCAGCGCGCCACCCTTGGCATGGTGGTAATCGAGTTTGCTGTTGTCGGGCAGGCGCAAGTGGTTGAGCTGGCCACAGGCATCGTAGCCATATCGCAGCGTGCCCCAGCCTTGGTGTTCGGTGACTAGCCGACCCTGTTTGTCGTATTCGAACTCCAGCGGGTGATCGTGACCGTCATCGACGCTGACCAGCCGGCCAAGGCTGTCGTAGCGATATTCGACATTGACACCGTCGGGCAGCGTCTTGACCAGCAGCCGTCCCGTCGAATCACGTTGATAGCCCGTGACCCATTGCGAGCCGTCGTCGCCGAACTCGGTTTTTTTCAGCAACTGTCCATTGAGGTCGTAGGCATACGCGGTGCGTTGGCCATCGAATCCGGTTTCCTGTCGGATCAATCCATTGAGCGTGTAGTCCAGCAGATATTTACCGCCGGACTCATTCTCAATTTCGGTCAGCAACAACCGTGCGTTGTCGTACCGATAAAGCAGTTGTGTGCCATCGGGATTGATCCGACGGCTGACCAGATGCAGATCATCGGCATATTCAAAGCGCGTGGTGCGCCCCAGTTCATCCCGTTCGGCGGTGACCTTGCCGTAGGCGTTGTAGCTGAAGGCGCGACTGGCACCTGTAGGAAGCGTCGTCTGAATCAGTCGTCCAACGGCATCCCATGAGTAGCGAGTGACGGCACCGTGTTCGTCCTGGCGGGTAACCTGCCGGCCCAACGCATCGTAGGAAAAGCGCCGCTGACCGCCACCCGGCAAGGTCTCTTCGATCAGTTGACCCAAGGCATTCCGGACGAACACATGCCGACTGTTGTCCGGAAAGCGGATCGACAGCAGCAGGCCTTTTTCATCGTGGTGGTAGTAGGTGACATGCCCCTCGGGGTCGGTCGCCTCGATGACCTCTCCCTGAGCATTGCGCTGATACTTCCACACGGCGTTGCCGCGATACCGCGCATGCAGGAAGCCATTGCGGTACTCGTAGGACGTTGGCTCACCTTCGGGTGGAATCAGGGCAATCAGCCGTCCGACATCGTCATAGCGGTAGCGGGTCATTGCCCCGAGCGGATTCTTTTCGGCAATCAGCCGCCCCTGGCCGTCATAGACATTGAGGTGTTCCGCCCCATCGGGTTCGACCCTCCGCACCAGGCGTGCCCGGTCGTCGTGCTGGTAAAACGCTTCGCTGCCATCAACGTTTTTAACCTGCACGCCGCCGTTGTCATCCCACACATAGCGCGTGTCCATCTGCGAAAACGATGCCCAATGTCGGACGCATCGCGCAGACTTGCCGGACCTTTCCCACTCCCAGAAGAAGCTCGCGCCACCGGCCAATTGCCGCTGCAGGATGACGTGCTGGTCGTCATAGTCGTAGCGTTCGCTTTCGCCGGCGGCGTTGGTCGCTTCGATCAAGCGATGACAGGCGTCGTAGCGGTAGGTCACCAGTGTCTGTTCGGTGCGCCAGGCATCTTCCAGGGTGTCGGCGGGATGAAAGCGCTGATACTCGACGGCGGCGAGGTGTCGGCGGTCGTAGCGCAATCGCAGCGAGCGTCCGGCACCGTTGTCGAGGCGCATGATTCTGTCGGCGTTGTCCCGTTGCACTGTCAGACGGTTGCCATAGGCATCGCTGATGGCTGTCAGTCGACCTGTACGGAAGTGGTAAAAACGCGTCGCTTCGCCTGCCATTGCGAGGATCAGTTCCTCCGGCTCATCCCCCAGGAAAATCGCCGCCCGCGACAGGCTGTTATGAATGTTCGGACGTTCAACCTTGGGCAAAGGGAAGGTCGTACGACGGTTTTCGTGGTCGATCCAGCTAACCTGTTCACCGTCGATTTCCAGCCGATGTGCAAGGGCATGACTCCAGCCAAATCCGAGCCCGCAGTCGATTCCGACAGCACTGGTGCGATACACGCGGATGAACTCGAACGGCAACCGACCATCCAGCGAACCATCGATCAGGGTCAGCAGTTCTTCGCCGGTGACCATCGATACCGGGCAGCCGTTGGTTGTGGTTCTATCCGCTGAATCGACGTTGTCGCCGTTTGGGTTTTGCGCGGGAGCAGGGGCGTCGTCGTGGTGTTCCTGGCGGCTCAGGCGGGTCTTGGCTTCGGACTTGTCACGGGCAAGGGCGACCGGGTTTTTCACCCGCACAATCGGTGATTCACCGGTGGTGATGTGCAACGGAGTTGCCGGCGCGGGTTTGAGCGGCACGTTCCGCGCGTTGACCATCAGCGGTTTGAGGGCGCCGGCGTGGCTGGTCAGATCCGATCTGTTCGCAAGCTCAGCCAGGCGCAAGCTTGCGGCGGCCAGCCATTGTCGGGCTCGTTCGGACTTGACCTTGCCCAGCACCTTGGCGCTGATGCCGAGTTTCAGGCCTGTAGGACCTGTGAGCCGCACCAGCAGGAAAGCGATGAGTATTTCTGTACGAATTTCCGCGACCACTTCGGCGATGTACTGCGGCGGCAACATCCGCAGCCAACTGGTGAAAGCCGCGAGATGAATGAACATCAGCGGCTCATCACTCAACACCAGCATCACATTGGCGATGGCTTCGGCCGAAGCGTTCAGCAGTGTCTCAAGCTCAACCTCGGTCAGGTATTCAAGAAGCTTTTCACTGTTGGCCTGCAGGTCCGCGATCAGGGCGTAGATCTGCTTCACGTCATCCCACAAACCGTGCAGCGATTTCTCGAATCCGCGCCAGTCGGCCCGTTGCAGCATGCCGTAGCGTTCAGGGAAACCGGCCTCGGAAAACCCCGCCCATAAAGGCTGGAATTCACTCGTCCACTCGTTGCGCAACCAGCCTTCAAGCTCATCGATCACGCTGAGATAGGACGCATGAAGTGCTTTGACGTGAGCGGTGGAAACATTGGGAAAGAATGTGATGCGGTAACGATGACCGCGCCAACACTCAGGGATTTCGAGGATGCCGCTGGGGCCGATGGTGTGATGCACCGGTTCGCCAAAAGTCATCTCGCCGTTGCTCTCTTCAATGATCGGTTCGAGCATCACCGGCGTATCACCAATGGGCACAAAGCGAGCCGCGTCGAACATATGCACGAGGGTCAACGGACCGCTGGCCGGGCATCTGGCGATCGTCGAACTGACGGGGGCGGAGGAATCCCTCGGTGTGCTCAAACGAACGTCGTTGCCGACCTTGAACACTTGCTCGACCTCCAGCGCCCATCCTGTCCAGAAGCTTTCCGCCCAGGCCTCGTAGTCATTGAGGCACAGGCGAAAATCGCCGAGCAGAGCTTCAACGTCCGGGTGCTCGGGGTTCATGGCTGCCACCACCAACAGGCCGATGGCGTTGTTCAAGGCCAGGACCTTGTCAGGGTTGAACATTCGCAGTCCCTCGCGCGGATAAATTGGGGTCGCGAGACTTTGCGGGGGATCAACGAGGAAAGAAGTCGGGAAAGGAGGTGTTTGGTGTAGGGCGAATCGCTAAATCATGCTCAGCGATTCGGCGAAGGTTTTGTCACCGTCGGGAGATTGCCCGTTGCTCTCTGCCGGCCGCGCTCGCTATGCTGCTGAACCCTTTAATCAAATCCCGGAATCAGCTATGCCTGAGCCGACCGGGGTGTCATTAAAAACGGATCAGATGCGATGAATGCACCGCTGAAAGAGTTCGGCCCGATCAAAGCCGTGATTTTCGACATGGACGGCTTGCTGCTGGACACCGAGGGCATTTACACCGAAGTCACGTCGATGATCGCCGAGCGATATGGCCGGACCTTCGACTGGAGCGTCAAACAGAACATCATCGGCCGTGGCGCGGGTGATCTGGCGCGTTATGTGGTTGAAGCGCTGGACCTGCCGATTACCGCCGAGGAGTTCCTGGTGATCCGCGAGCCGCTGATGCGCGAGCGTTTTCCCACCGCGCTGGCGATGCCCGGTGCCGAGGAGCTGGTGCGGCACTTGAAGGCCAACAACATTCCGATCGCGGTGGGCACCAGTTCGTCGCGTCTGTCGTTCGGCCAGAAAACCACGTTGCACCGTGACTGGTTTGCGCTGTTCGACTTCGTCGTGACAGCCGATGACCCGGAAGTCGGTGCGGCCAAACCGGCGCCGGACATCTTCCTCACCGCAGCACGCCGCCTGGGCGTGGCGCCCGGGGATTGCCTGGTGTTCGAAGATTCGCCGTTCGGCGTGACTGCGGCGAAAGCGGCGGGGATGACGGCGATTGCGATTCCCGATGCTGCAATGGCCGACGAAAAATACGCACACGCCGATGGCATTCTTCGTACGTTGAAAGCGTTCAAGCCGAGTGCGTGCGGTTTGCCGGCGCTTGAGTGGTCATAACACGATTGGTGCAATGACACAGACCCATGTGGGAGCGAGCCTGCTCGCGATAGCGGTTTTTCAGTCGACATCAATGTAGGCTGACAAACCGCTATCGCGAGCAGGCTCGCTCCCACAGTTTATTTTGCGTTTAACCTTCCCGAATCAGGCGCCGAAACCACCGTCGATGGTCAGGCTGGCACCGGTGATGTACCCGGCTTCCGGGCCTGCAAGATAAGCGACGAAGCTGGCGATTTCTTCAGCTTTACCATAACGACCCACAGCCATCAGCGGGATCAGGCTTTCGGCGAAGTCGCCGCTGGCCGGGTTCATGTCGGTGTCGACCGGGCCCGGTTGCACGTTATTGATGGTGATGCCCCGTGGCCCAAGGTCGCGTGCCAGACCTTTGGTCAGACCGACCAGTGCCGCTTTGCTCATCGCGTACGGGCCACCGCCGGCGAAGGGCATGCGGTCGGCGTTGGTGCTGCCGATGTTGATGATGCGACCGCCTTCGGTCATGTGTTTCGCGGCGGCCTGGGTGGCGATGAACACGCTGCGTACGTTGATCGCCAGCGTCTGGTCGAAGTCTTCGAGTTTGAAGTCTTCCAGCGGGGCAACGGCCAGCACGCCAGCGTTGTTGACCAGGATGTCCAGGCGACCGAAGGCTTTGACGGTGGCGCTCACCGCATCGCGAATCGCCTCGGCGTCGGCACTGTCAGCCTTGATGGCCAGCGCTTTGCCGCCTTTGGCGGTGAGGCTGTTTTGCAGTTCTTCAGCCTTGGCCGTGGAGCTTACGTAGGTGAAGGCAACCGTCGCGCCTTCAGCGGCCAGGCGTTTGACGATGGCCGCGCCGATGCCGCGGGACCCGCCTTGAATCAAAGCCACTTTGCCGCTGAGGTTCTGAGTAGTCATGTCGATCTCCAAAGTCGCCGTGGCGAGATGCCGCGGTTGATGGAGCCTAGTATTGATTCAGGATTACAGGCTGTGTAGACGGTAATTACGATAGTCTGTGTAAACCAAAAGTTTATAGTGGCGCTTATGGAAACCTTCAGCAGTATCGAATGCTTCGTGCGCAGCGCCGAAGTCGGCAGCTTTGCCGAGGCCGCGCGACGCCTGAGCCTGACCCCGGCGGCGGTGGGCAAGAGTGTGGCAAAACTTGAGGCCCGGCTCGGTGTGCGGCTGTTTCAGCGCAGCACCCGTAGCCTGACGCTGACCGAGGCTGGCCATCTGTTTCTCGGCGAAGTCAGTTCCAGCCTGCACACGATCCAGAATGCCGTGGCCAATCTCGCGAGCGCCGAAGGGCGGCCGGCGGGAACTTTGAAAGTCAGCATGGGCACGGTGTTCGGACGGTTGTATGTGGTGCCGTTGCTGGGCGAGTTTCTGAGGCGGTTTCCGGCAATCAATCCGGACTGGCATTTTGATAACCGCCAGGTCGATCTGATTGCACAAGGGTTCGATGCCGCGATTGGCGGTGGATTCGAGCTGCCGCAGGGCGTGGTCGCGCGCAAGCTGACGCCGGCGCATCGGGTGTTGGTGGCGTCAGCCGAATATCTGGCGGGGCGCGAAGTGGTCGTTGAACCGGATGATCTCAAGCATCACGACGGGATTCTGATTCGGTCGCCGCAGACGGGGCGAGTGCGGTCCTGGCAATTGACCAGCCGCACCCAGCAACACAGCCCTTTGACGCTAAAGGCGCGGATGACCATGAGCGATTCCGAAGCGGCGTGTGCGACGGCGGTTCAGGGGTTGGGGATCGCGTTGGTGAGCATGCCGTTCGCTTCGGGTTATCTGGAAGCCGGGACGTTGCAGCGGGTATTGCCGGACTGGTTTGTCGACGATGGCAACATTTCCATTTACTACGCTGAGCACAAATTGTTGCCGGGCAAGACGCGGGCGTTTGTGGATTTCATTATTGAGCAGTTTGCGGAGCAGGGGTTGGCGTCGCGGTTTAGTGCGGTTTGAGTCTGGCTTGATACCGAGTTGGCCTTTTCGCGGGCAAGCCTCGCTCCTACAGGGATTGCACGTATTCTGTAGGAGCGAGGCTTGCCCGCGAAAAACGATAACGCGGTCTACCGCCCAAACCGCCCCGGCCAGCCAATGATGTGTTTCGGTCGAGGCGTCGCATACGTCCTTACCTTCGACGTCGACAACCCCAATCGCACCAGCGACTCGGCAATCGTCACCGCCGCCGTCACGCCATCTACGACCGGCACCCCGGTGCGCTGACGAATCTGCTCGTCCAGCCCGGCCATCCCGCCGCAACCGAGGCAAATCACCTCGGCCTTGTCTTCCAGTACTGCCAATTCCGCCTGACGAACAATCGCCTCAAGCGCCCGTTGCGGATCGGATTCCAGCTCCAGCACCGCCAGGCCACTGGCCCGCACGGATGCGCAACGGTCCCACAGCCCTGAGAGTTTCAGCCGATCCTCGATCAACGGCACGGTACGGTCCAGCGTGGTGACCACCGAATAGGCATGACCGAGGAACATCGCCGTGCTGGCGGCAGCGTCGGTGATGTCCACCACCGGCACGTTGAGCAGTTCCTGCAACCCTTCGCGACCGTGCTCGCCGTAACCGGCCTGAATCACCGCATCGAAGGGTTGATCGTAGGACATCACTCGATCCATCACGGCGATGGCAGCCAGGTAGCTTTCGAAATTGCCTTCGATGGAGTCGGCACCGAAGTGCGGTGTCAGGCCGATGATTTCGGTGCCAGGCGCGGCCACGGCTTGAGCCGAACGGGCGATGGCCTGGGTAATGGATTCGGTGGTGTTGACGTTGACCACGAGAATTCGCATGGAAAATCCTTATAGCGGGGTGGTTCTGCGGCCCGACGGTGCCGGGCCGTCATGGGGTTAATGGCTGACGTTATCGACCGCGATGGCTTCGCCGCTGACATCTGCGTAGTGCGGCTGTCGCTTGGCGATGATCAGGTACAGCATTCCGGCGATCCCGGCACCAATCAGCCAGGAGAACGGCGATACGAGATGGAAACCCGGCACCAGCGCCAGGACGATGGCGATCAGCGCTGCAGGAATGAACGCCGCCACCGCACGTAAATTGACGCCTCGGCTGTAGTAATAAGCGCCGTCGGGGTCTTCGCTGTACAACTGCGGCACGTTGATCTGACCTTTTCGTACAAGCCAGTAGTCGACCATGATCACCCCGTACAACGGGCCGAGCAGGGCGCCGAGGCCGGACAGGAAATACACGATCACCAACGGGCTGTTGTAGAGGTTCCACGGCAGGATCAGCACGGCGATGGTCGCGCTGATCAGCCCGGCACGGCGAAAGGTCAGGTATTTCGGTGCCAGGTTGCTCAGCACGAAGGCCGGGGCGACGAAGTTGGCCATGATGTTCACCGCCACGGTGACGATGAGGAAGGCCAGGCAACCGAGGACCAGGAAGAAGGTATTGGGGATCGACGCGATGATTTCCGTCGGGCTTTCGATGATCCGGCCATTGATCTGAAATTGCGCACCGCAGAGCAGGACGGTGATGCCGGCGAACACCAGAATATTCACCGGCAGGCCCCAGAAATTTCCAACCTTGATCGTCTTGCGGCACGGCGAAGAGCGGGCGAAGTCGCAGAAGTTGAGGATCAGCGTGCCGTAGATCGCCAGCCACAAGGCGCCGCCGGCAAAAATGTTGCGCCACATCTCGCCGCCAGTGAGCGGCTCACGGATCGACCACGCGATGGTCGCGTTGGCCTGGGTGTACATCCACGCGGCCAGGGCGGCGACGGTCAGCAGAATCACCGGACCGGCGAACGCTTCATAGCGCCGCACCATCTCCATCCCGTAGGCAAGAATCGCCAGTTGTACCAGCCAGATCGCGACGAAACACACCCAGCCCAGGCTCGACAGACCGAGGATCGAGTTGTGGTCGTAGTCGGCGAATCCCGGATGCACCGCCGTCAGCAGCACGCGAAACACCACCGAGGCGAGGTACGTCTGAATACCGAACCAGGCGATGGCGATAACGGCGCGGATCAATGCAGGAATTTGCGCCCCATGGATACCGAAACTGATCCGGCTGATGACCGGAAACGGCACACCGGTTTTCTGGCCCATGTAGCCGGAGAGGTTCATGAAGCAATACACCAGCGCCGCGCCGATCCCGAGCGACAACAGAATCTGCCAGCCGCCCAGACCTAACGCATACAGGCCGATGGCGAAGGAGTAGTTGGCGATGTTGTGAACGTCGTTGGTCCATAGGGCAAAAATGCTGTAACGGCCCCAGCGCCGGCCTTCGGCCTTGGTCGGTGCCAGGTCTTTGTTGTGCAGGCGCGGGCTGAGCACCACGGGGTCTTGAAACGTTTGAACGGGGGAAGAGGAGGGCAGATCCAGCGCGATGTTGTTATTGGAGAGGCTAGTACGCATTCCGGCAGGCTCCGAGCTTGGCATCGCGATGACTGTGCATGAGCGTGGGCTCGACAAATCTTCGTCGCGGACAACAAGCATCATTGGTTACGGGGCATCTGCAGCCTGTACGGGATAGGGCGCTTCAGGCTTGCGGATCTAAAGTGTGTGTATGTTTTGATATGATTGTATACAAAACATGTATGCACTTAAGCCAGATCCATGCCAGTCAGCGATCTATAAAATTCACCGGTAATTTCGTTTTGTTATCTGTAATTGGTAAGTGACTGAAATCAAGACGATATAAATTGACCGATTGAACAGGTATTTATTTTTCAGCGGGATTCGCGGAGGTGTGAACGAGGGAGTGTCAGGCGGGATGAATGTAACTTTTCAGGGCGCAGAAACGAAAAGTGCACACATAAATGGCGCCTAAGGTGACATTCGTGTGTACACATTTACTGGGCCGGTCACGAAACCTGTAGGAGCCAGCTTGCTGGCGATTGCGATCTTTCAGTCAATGCAGCTGTGACTGACACACCGCTATCGCCAGCAAGCTGGCTCCTACAAGGGAATTTTGTCAGGCCCGGGGATCAGGCTTTTGACTTGCTGATGATATTCCCCGCATGCAACCCGCATTCTTTCTGCGTCGCCTCTTCCCACCACCAGCGACCTTCACGCTCGTGCTGGTTCGGCAGCACCGGGCGGGTGCACGGTTCGCAGCCGATGCTGATGAAGCCGCGTTCATGCAGGCTGTTGTACGGCAGCTCGAGCATGCGGATGTAGCCCCAGATCTCTTCGCTGGTCATTTGCGCCAGCGGATTGAATTTGTACAGGGTGCGTTCCGGGGTGGAGAAGGCGGTGTCGATTTCCAGTACCGCGACGGCGCTGCGGGTGCCGGGGCTCTGGTCCCGACGCTGGCCGGTGGCCCAGGCGGTCACGCCCGAGAGTTTACGGCGCAGCGGCTCGATCTTGCGGATGCCGCAGCACTCGCCATGGCCGTCCTTGTAGAAACTGAACAGGCCTTTTTCCTTCACGAACGGTTCGAGTTTCGTGTAGTCCGGCGACACCAGCTCGATGTCGATCTTGTAGTGCTCGCGCACTTGATCGATGAAGCGGTAGGTCTCGGGGTGCAGGCGGCCGGTGTCGAGGCTGAACACTTTGACGTTCTTGTTCAGCTTCCAGGCCATGTCCACCAGCACCACGTCTTCGGCGCCGCTGAAAGATATCCACAGGTCATCGCCGAACTCGGCAAACGCGAGTTTCAGGATGTCCTGGGCGGATTTGTTGGCATAGGTCGTGGCGAGTTCCACGACATCGAACGATGGGCTCATCAGGGCGGCTTCCTACAGGTCGGTGGCGCTGGGCGCTCTATATGGATCTGATGGTAACAAAATCCTGCAACCACTGGCGCGCCCTCTGCGTTGCGCAGGTCAGTGCGAGTCGCTAGAGTTCGGCAGTCCTTTTGCTCGCTCGACTCAATAATCAATACAAATGGGAGTGTCTTGTGGAAATTGCCTGTCTGGATCTTGAAGGTGTGCTGGTCCCGGAAATCTGGATCGCCTTCGCCGAAAAAACCGGAATCGAATCCCTCAGGGCCACCACTCGGGATATTCCCGACTACGACGTGCTGATGAAGCAGCGCCTGCGGATTCTTGATGAGCATGGCCTGAAACTCACCGACATCCAGGAAGTGATCGCCACATTGAAGCCGCTGGACGGTGCCATCGAGTTCGTCAACTGGCTGCGTGAGCGCTTTCAGGTGGTGATTTTGTCGGACACGTTCTACGAGTTCTCCCAACCGCTGATGCGCCAATTGGGTTTCCCGACCTTGCTCTGCCATCGTCTGATTACCGACGATGCCGGGCGGGTGACGAGCTATCAGTTGCGTCAGAAAGATCCGAAACGTCAGTCGGTTCTGGCGTTCAAGAGTCTTTATTATCGGGTGATTGCGGCGGGGGATTCCTACAACGACACCACGATGCTGGGCGAGGCGGATGCGGGGATTCTGTTCCATGCGCCGGATAACGTGATTCGCGAGTTCCCGCAATTCCCGGCGGTGCATACGTTTGAGGATTTGAAGCAGGAGTTCATCAAGGCTTCGAATCGGGCGTTGAGTTTGTAGGCGTTTTCTAGGACGCCTTCGCGGGCAAGCCTCGCTCCTACAGATTTTGTGTCGTTCGCACGTAACGGGAACGACGCAAAACCTGTAGGAGCGAGGCTTGCCCGCGAAGCTTTCAAAGGTTTTGCAGGGTATCGAGCAACACCTTCACCTTGGTGATCGACTCCTGATACTCGGCCTGCCATTGCGAATCCGCAACGATCCCGCCACCGCCCCAGCAACACACCTGCCCATCCTTGACCAGCAAGCTGCGGATCGCGATTGAACTGTCCATCTCGCCGCGCACATCCAGATACAGCAACGAACCACAGTACAAACCGCGTCGGGTCGGCTCCAGTTCATCAATGATCTGCATCGCGCGAATCTTCGGCGCCCCGGTAATCGAACCGCCGGGGAAGCTGCCTGCGATCAGGTCCAGCGCATCCCGGTCATCCGCCAGTTCGCCGGTCACGCTGCTCACCAGGTGATGCACATTCGGATAGCTTTCGAGACTGAACAACTCCGGCACCCGCACCGAGCCAATGCGGCACGTACGGCCGAGATCGTTGCGCAGCAGGTCGACGATCATCAGGTTTTCCGCGCGATCCTTGGGGCTGGCCAGGAGTTCGGCGGCGTTCGCCGCATCTTCGGCTGCGTTCTGGCCACGAGGGCGAGTGCCCTTGATCGGGCGGGTCTCCACGTGGCGGTCGCTGACTTTGACGAAGCGCTCCGGCGACAGGCTCAGCACCGCGCCACCGTCGGGCAGGCGCTGGAAACCGGAAAATGGCGTCGGACACGCCGCGCGCAACGCGCAGTACGCGGCCCACGGATCACCTTGGCACTCGGCGCGGAAGCGTTGGGCAAAGTTGACCTGGTAGCAGTCGCCCGCCTGAATGTATTGCTGGATACGTTCTATCGCCTGGCGATAGTCATCAGCGCTCAGGTCGGCGCTCATCGGTGCCTTGAGCTTGAACGATTCGATCGTTTCAGCCACGGGCTGACTGAACAGCGTGATCAGGCGTTGACGTTCGCTGTCGATCAGCGACGGGTGGAACACCAGCTGACTGGTCATCCGTTGGTGATCGCTGATCAGAGCCCAGTCGTAGAGCCCGAAACGCGCATCCGGCAATTGCAGATCGTCCTGTGCCTGGCTCGGCAGGTTTTCCAGGTGGCGGCCGAAATCGTAGCTCAGGTAGCCGATCAGGCCACCGGCGAAGGGCAGATCAGGCGCCAGCGCCGCCTCACCGAGTCGTGTCAGATTGTCGCGAAGGCGTTGCAGGAAATCGCCACCGCTTTCGTCAGGCATTACCGCCAGTTGTTCCAGTGGCCAGGCACTGAGCAGGTCATAACGCCCGCGATCAGCCGTTGGCCGGCCACTGTCGAGCAGCACGGCGCCGGGGGCATGACGGATCGCCGCGAAGTACTCGGCGGGGTTGGCGCGATAGGGCAGCGGATGTACGGAACAGGTCAGCATGGGCGGGGCAGATCAGCCATCGAGGCGGGGGTGGCGATTGTAGTCCCCTCGGGGAATTGCTCCTAGAGGGGATGTCGGGGATTGGCAGATTGGAGGCAGGGTCAAGAGCTGTGGTGGTCGACGGTCAGCCATCGCGAGCAGGCTCGCTCCCACATGGGATCGCATACTCCTGTGGGAGCGAGCCTGCTCGCGATGGGCGCGACTCGGTCCCGGATCAACCCTCAACCGCAGGAATATGCCCGAACATCTCCTGCACAAACGCCATGCGTTCCTCCACGGTCTCGGTAATTCCGCGTGCTTTCAACTCTTCCAGCCGCGCCTCGACCGCATGGGTGCGCAACGTCAGGCCGCAATCGTTGGCGATCTGGATGTTCAACCCCGGCCGGGCATTCAGCTCAAGAATCAGCGGGCCTTTCTCCTGGTCCAGCACCATGTCGACCCCGATGTAACCCAGTCCGCACAGCTCGTAACAGCCGGCCGCGAGTTTCATGAAGCCGTCCCAGTAGGGCAGTTGCACACCGTCCACCGCGTTGGTGGTGTCCGGGTGCTTGGCGATGATGTTGTTCAGCCAGGTGCCGCGCAGGGTCAGGCCGGTGGCGAGGTCGACACCGACGCCGATGGCGCCCTGGTGAAGGTTGGCCTTGCCGCCGGACTGGCGCGTCGGCAAGCGCAACATCGCCATGACCGGATAGCCCATCAACACGATGATACGAATGTCCGGCACACCTTCGTAGCTGATGCTTTTGAAGATCTGGTCGGGGATCACGCGGTATTCGATCAGCGCACGGTCACGGTGGCCGCCCAGCGAATACAGGCCGGTGAGGATGCTGGAGACATGGTGCTCGATTTCCTCATGACTGATGATCTTGCCGGACACCGTGCGGTAACGCCCCTCGAAGCGGTCGGCAATGACAATGATGCCGTCGCCACCGGCGCCCTGGGCCGGTTTGATCACGAAATCGCTGCGCCCGCCGATGATTTCGTCGAGGTTGTCGATTTCCTTCTCGGTGGAAATCACGCCATACAGTTCCGGCACATGAATGCCGGCGGCGATGGCGCGCTCCTTGGTGATGATCTTGTCATCGACAATCGGGTACAGGCTGCGCTTGTTGTACTTGAGCACGTAGTCCGCGTTGCGCCGATTGATCCCCATGATGCCCCGGGCTTCCAGGGCTTTCCAGGTCTTCCAGAAGCCGAACATCAGGCGTCAGCCTTCTTCAGGAAAGCCTTGAAACGCACCAGTTCGGTCAGGCGGTAGCCGCGATAACGACCCATCGCCAGCATGAAGCCCACCAGGATCAGCAGGATTGCCGGGAAGGTGAACACGAAGTAAACCAGCTCCGGCACGCTCATGATCAGGTGCGCCAGGGACGCAGCGAACAACGTGCCGATGGCCACTTTCATCGCATGCCCGGAGCCGCGTTCTTCCCAGGTGATCGACAGGCGTTCGATGGTCATGGTCAGAATCACCATCGGGAACAGCGCCACGGACAACCCGCGTTCCAGGCCCAGCTTGTGGCTGAACAGGCTGATCGCCGCGATCAGCACCACCACGAAGGTCAGCACCACCGACAACCTTGGCAGCATTTGCAACTTCAGGTGTTCAAGGTAGGAGCGCAGCGACAGCCCCAGCGCGGTGATGATGGTGAACAGCACGATGCCGAACCCGAGCTGGGTTTCGCGGAAGGCGAGGGCGATCAGCACCGGGGTAAAGGTGCCGAGGGTCTGCAAGCCGATCAGGTTGCGCAGGATCAGGATCACCAGCACGCCGATCGGGATCATCACCATGATCATGAAAGTCTGCTGGGTTTGCAGCGGCAGGCCGTACAGCGAGTATTCGAGGAAGTTGGCGTCGGTATTTTCGTCGGTCAGCTTGGCCAGGCGAATGGCGTTCATTTCGCTGTTGTTCATGCTGAAAGTGACGGTGGCTTTCTTGCCGCCATCGACGGTGATCAGGTTTTCGTCACCGGTCCACCACAACAGGCGGTCGGTCGGCAGGCCTTGCTCGCCGGTTTCCGGGTTGAAATACAGCCAGTCGGTGCCGTTGAAGCTGCGCAGCCAGAGTTCCGGGGTTTGCGGCTGGTCGGCCACCAGGCGAATGGTGTGGACCTTTTCCACCGGCACGTGGGCGATGGACAGGACCAGTTCAACGATTTTGGCCTTGTGCCCGCTGGACGGATCGCCGCCCAGCAACAGTTTCACGTTGTCGTCGTTGACGTTGTTGACCCGCTTGATCGCTTCGCCGATGAAGGTTTCGACGTCAGCCGAGTGCTGGCGGATCGGCGCGAGCAAGGCTTCAGCGGCAACTTTTTCCGCGCCTTCGACGGCGATGCTGTCGCGGAAGGTCGGGCCTTTGACCTTGGATTTTTCACCGGTGTAGCGCTTGGTCAGCACCAGGCGGTAATAAAGGGTCTGGTTGCCTTTGGCCCGGCGTGCCGACCAGGTCACCTTGCGGTTACCGTCGATACGGTTCACGGCCACGCCATAATTATTGGAGATGAAGCTTTCGTTGAGGCTGACGAAATCACGGCTCAGCGGTGGCACGAACATCTGGATCTTGACCGGGTCTTTGGCACTGGCGACGAACTCGACCTTGGCGTCGATGTTCCACAAGTCGTCGGTGGCGTCTTCGGTCACGGGAATGCCGAGCACGAAGATCTGATAGGCCGTAACTGAAATGCCCAGCACCACCAGGATGGCGATCAGCATTTTCAGATGGAGGGTAAGAGAGCGCATTGGAATTACTCTGCGGTATGAGCGTCGGTGGCGCAGGCGGGTTTGCCAGCAGCGTATTTAAGACTGGGGTCGACCAGCGCATCAAAGCGCTTGAGCGCTTCGGAGCCGATCAGGAGCGGGTATTGGAAAGCGCTGCGGTCGGTAAGGTTCACTTCGATACTGCGTAACGCCGAGCCCATGCAGATATCCAGCTCGATCACCGGACGGGCGGTGTACTTCTTGCCTTCTTCCGGGTCGTAGTCGCCGGCACGGCGCTTGATCTTGCTGACGCGGGCCAGTGGTCGTTCGATCGGGTGCGAGTGCGCGGCGTCGATCGCCAGATAGAAGCGCACCCAGGACTCGCCATTGCGTTTGAAGCGTTTGATGTCGCGGGCACTCAGGGAGGCGGTTTTCGCCCCGGTGTCGAGTTTGGCCGCGACTTCCAGATTGATGCCGTCCAGCGAGGCGTACTCGTTGAGGCCGTACACGGTTTTTTCCCCCGCCGCGGCGACACCGGGCAGGCAAAGCAGATAAAGGAAGGTGGGGAAGGGCTTGAGTCTCATAAATCCTGGTGCGCAGCGGTCCGTGTTTCGATTCAAGGCCCTGGCATCGCTGCGCAAGCTCCCTCGTATGCCTATCAACTATTTGTGACAGTTCGTGCAGATGTCACAAACAAATGCGGGCGGCATTCTAGCACGGTGGTTTTATGGCGCCAGCGCTGGGCTCTTGGGTTTGGTGTTTGGGTGATGGGGGGGATATCCGTTATTTGGGTGATGGCGGGGATTGGTTTCGCCCTTACGGCGAGTCACTTTCGAAAAGCGCGAAAGTAACCAAAGCGCTCTTGCCCCTTTCGTTCGGTGCCTCGCTGT
>NZ_JACNDU010000055.1:0-15800 GCF_017351735.1 Pseudomonas sp. FW300-N2A2
CAGGACCGGAGCGAGGGCATGGCGAGCATTAGCGAGCCACCGAACGAAAGGGGCAGAAGCGCTTTGGTTACTTTCGCGCTTTTCGAAAGTGACTCGCCGTAAGGGCGAAACCAATAGCCGCCATCACCGCAGCAATGGATATGTACTCAGACAACAATCCCCCACAAGCTTTGACACAGCATGGATCAACGTCGGCAAAGACACCGACGGAGGTCAACGATGACGCGGGAAGCCTGGCCTCTGGCCCTTCCCTGGCGAGCTTGCACCGGGCAAAAAAAACGGCGACTGCTGGCACAGTCGCCGAAAAAAACCGGTGTTGTCGACACCGGTCGAGGACACCACCACAGTGAGGAGTCAACCGCGGTGCAGCCCTCTGTCAAAAAGCGTTATGCGTCGGGTGTCAAAGGCCCCAGTGCAGCAACAACAGCACCAGCACGACGAGGAACACCGTCTCCCCCACCATCAACAGGATCGGCTTGATACCCACCGCCGCCAGCTCCTTGAGCTGGGTCTTCATGCCCAGGGCACTGATGGACACCACC
The DNA here is from genome assembly GCF_017351735.1 of Pseudomonas sp. FW300-N2A2. Classification (NCBI taxonomy): domain Bacteria; kingdom Pseudomonadati; phylum Pseudomonadota; class Gammaproteobacteria; order Pseudomonadales; family Pseudomonadaceae; genus Pseudomonas; species Pseudomonas sp. FW300-N2A2. The sequence goes on from NZ_JACNDU010000055.1 coordinate 543, forward strand.
AGGCACCAGCGCGACAGCTCATTGATCGAGCCCTGCACCACCGGGGCTATCCAGCCGGTGCTGTTGATGCACGCCAGCAACAGGAAACCGACGGCGAACCACGGCAGCAACGGCGGTCGCTTGCCGGTCGGATCTGCACCCTGCATGCGAGTGATCATCGCGGCAGTGACGATCACCGGCAGCAGCATCGCGACCCGCATCAGCTTGACCACCGTGGCCGTATCGCCGGTCTCGGTCGACATGCTGTAACCGGCACCGACCACCTGGGCCACGTCGTGGATGGTCGCCCCGAGAAACACCCCGGCCACTTGCGGCGACAGTTGCAGCCAGTTGGCAATCATCGGGTACACGATCATCGCCAGAGTCGACAGCGCCGACACCCCAATCACCGTGAACAACGTCGCGCGCTCTTTCTGCGGATGATTGGGCAGCGCTGCCGCCAACGCCAACGCGGCCGATGCACCACAAATCGCGGTGGCCCCTCCGGTGAGCATGCCGAACAAACGCTGAAAGCCCAGCGCCTTGGCAGCGATCACTGAAACGCCGATGGTCACCACCACCAGAATCACCACCAGCGCCACTGGCTTCCAGCCCAGCGCAGCCATCTGTTCAAGGGTGATGCGCATGCCCAGCAGCGCCACGCCGATGCGCAACACGGTGCGCGCCGTGAATTCGATGCCGGCCTTGCAGGCACCGTCGCCGGCCAGAAAATTCAGGGCCATGCCCAATAGCAAGGCAAACAGCATCACCGGCGCACCGTAGTGCTCGGACAAAAAAGACGCGGCCGCCGCCACGATCAGACTGACGACAAAACCCGGCGCCAGTTCGCGCGTTCGGCTGTGGATACGGGTGAGAGCGATGGCGTTCATGGCGCGGCCTCCTCGGGAACAATGACGATGAATGCCTGACCGTCGATGATCTCGACCGGGTAGTTGGCGACTTTGACTGCGGTGGAATTGAGCAGGTAACCGCTGCGCAGATCGAAGCGCAGACCATGGGCGCAACACTGAATCACTCGCCCCTCAAGACGCCCGCCACACAGCGAGGCGCCCTGGTGCGGGCAACTGTCGTCGATGGCGAACAAGTCACCTCCGACGTTGAACAGCGCCAGGCTTTTGTCATCGAATTCGAACAGTGCACGACCGCCGACCTGCGGGTGTTTGCCGGCAGGCACGGGGATACGCCGGGTCATACAGGTTGCCGCTCGTAATCACTTTCTTTCAGCGCCTGGCTCATGGCCCCGAGCAACACCGCTGCAGGTTGCGCACCCACCACGGTCATGCGGCGATCGAACTGAAAGCCGGGTACGCCACTGCTCGCCTCGGGTGATCCGGCAAATGGAGTGGCGTCGCCCGTCAGACAGTCAGCCAAGACCTGCGCATCAATGCCGCAGGAGCGGGCAATGGCGAGCAAGGTCTCGCGGCAACCAAGGTTTTCGCGTTTGCGGAAATAAGCGGCGAACAGCCGCTCAAGCAACATTTCACTCTGGGCTGCGTTGCCCAGCGCGCTGACCCGCTCGAACAGGCGATGGGCGTCTGCGGTATTGGGCATCGTCTCGATCTGGCCGAGGTCGATGGTCAGTCCAACCGCCGCGGCAGCCTTTTGTACCTGGGCCTGGCGCATGGTCATGGCATCGGCATTGCCCAGACGCTTGCGGTAGAAATCGACGAAGGGCTCACCCTCCAACGGCAACTGCGGCAGCAACTGCACGCCATGCCACTGCGTGCTGATCTGCACATCCGGATGGCGACTGCGAAACTGTACCTGCGCATGCTCCAGTTGGCGTTTGCCGATCAGGCACCAGGGGCAGATAAAATCGAAAAACACATCAATCTGTAGACGACGACTCACAACTTCACCTCTAACCCGGCCTGGCTGACGGGGTCAGGCACGCGCTGACCCTGAAGGCGGGCAATATCTTTGTGGTAATGACACTTGGCATAAAAGAACACGGCCGCTGCCGCGAGGCTGACCAATGGCACCAGCTGGAAAGCGGCATGCAGGCCGATGAGGTCCGACACCCTTCCTGTGATGAACGGCCCCGGCGCCAGTCCCAGCATGTTGTTGGCCAATGTCAGCGTGGCGAAGGCCGTGCCATGGACCGAGTAATGGGTCAGGTTGGCGACCATCGCGCCAGCCGGGCCGGTTGTGCCGGTGGCAATCAGCATGCCCAGGCAAATCAGTGCCAGTTGCATAGGCCCTGCCGTCATTGCGAATGCCGCCGACAGCAGCAGGCAACTGCCCAGGCAAAAGGCGATGGCCAGGCTGACCTTGCGTTCCGGCGAGTTGCGACACAGCCGATCGCTGAGCATGCCGCACACAATCATCCCCGCACCGCTGCACAGCACGATGATCGCCGCCATGGCGCCGGCTTTGTCCGTCGGCATGTCGTAGTAGCGATTGAGGTAGCTGGGAATCCACACCATCACCGTGCCGCCGACGAACAGCTGCAAGCCGCTGGCGACGTAGGTCGCTACCACCGAACGGCTGGACCACAGCGTACGCAGCGGACGCTTGGCCCCCGCGACAGCCTTGGCGACCCGTTGCGGAGCGATGCGCGCTTCCTTGACGATGATCGGATAAAGCATCGCCAGCACCAGGCCAAACAACGCCATGCCGGCGAACGACCAGCGCCAGCCTAGCTTGGCCGCGATGGCACCGCCCAACGCCATGCCCAACACCGAGCCGAACATGCCGCCCGCCATAAACGCGCTGGCCAGGGTGGCGCGCATGTGTTTCGGAAACACCGAAATCACCACGGCGATACCGACGCTGCCATAAGCCGCTTCACCGACGCCGACCATGAACCGGGCAATGAACATTTGCTGGTAATCCTGCGCCAATGCGCAGCCCAGCGTGGCCAGGCTCCACAGCAACGCCATCAGCGCCAGGCTCTTGACTCGTCCAAAGCGGTCAGCCATCAACGACAGCGGGAATGTCAGCAGGCCGACCATCAAGGCAACGATACCGCTGAGCAACCCGAGCTGGCCGTCGCTCAGGGCCCACTCGCTCTTGAGCAGCGGGAACACCGCGTTCAGCACCTGACGCGACATGTAATCGGAAATCAACAGGCCGAACGTCAATGCAAAAACGATCCAGGCATATTGGCGCGAAACGCCGACGCAACCTGCGTCGTCATCGTCAGCGGCGATTGGGTGAAAGGCCATGCAGCCTCCTCAATGCTTTTATTTATTGTTGTTATCAAGCGTGTTGCAGTGCGGTGGACGAGAGGTTGCGGCCCCTCGTCCGGACCGCCGGTCAGCCGCGTTGCGGCACACCCTTTTGCCCAGCCTTGCGGTTGGGGGCCATACCGTTGGCCAGCAGGGTCTGCTCGATGCTGTCGTACTTCACACCGATGCGATAAATCTCGCGGGCTTCTTTGCCCGTGGCGATTTCGCGACCCAGTTCATGGGCAATGCGCACGGTTTGCTGGATCTGCGCCACCGAGCCGAAGCGATCACCCTTGTGATCAATGATAGTGTCTTCATTGCCCACGCGCGGGTGCATGCCCATGGCCATCGACATGGTGTTGAACGGCATGACGTTCTTGAGCAGCGACTCGGAGGTCAGGGTGCAGCCGTTCGGCGCGCGGTGGATGAAATTGAAGAAGTTGAACGGGTTCGGACCGTCGAAACCGCCACCGATGCCGATCCAGGTCAGGTTCAGCGGGCCCTTGTAGATGCCCTTGCGCACCAGGCGCTCGAGGGTTTCCAGGGCATGCATGCCGGTCAGCTGGAAGTGCGGCTGGATGTCGTTGTCCATCAGGCGCTTGAGGTGCTCGGCAACCCAGGCCGGGCCGGCCGGTACGGTCATTTCGCTGTAGGCAGCCTGGATCAACGGGTTAGCCAGTGAGGTACCTTCCAGGTATTGCGGATACAGCAGCTCCATGATGTTCATCTGGGTGGTGTTGATCGCCACCGTGACCTGATCCGGTTTTGGCGTCAGCTCGGCCAGCATGTGGCGGGTATCGTCGGACAGCCACTTGGCGGCTTCGCCATCACTTTCCGGGGCGAAGGAAATCGAACCGCCGACCTGGATGATCATGTCCGGCACCGCTTCGCGCACGCCGGCGATCAGCTCGTTGAACTTCGACAGGCGCTTGGAACCCTTGCCGTCCAGTTCACGCACATGCAGGTGCAGGACCGTGGCACCGGCTTCATAGCAATCGACCGCTTTCTGGACTTGCTCGTCCATGGTCAGCGGGATGTCTTCCGGGAAATCTTCAGGCATCCATTCCGGGCCGTACGGGGCCACGGTAATGACCACTTTTTCCATGTTTTCCGGGTGCAGGGAATCGTCGAAGAATTGCATGATTTACTCCACTTTTTATGATTGTCCCGCCCACCCGGGATCGTGCCGGGCAGACGTGTTTACGAGTGCGTATGCAGAAAGGGTCGATCAGTAGGTCTTGTCGCCGATGATCCCGGCGCGCTCCATCTTGCGATGGCACGGCGGGTAATCCATGACGGCGTAGTGCTGGGTACTGCGGTTGTCCCAGATGGCGATGCTGTTGGGCTTCCAGCGCCAGCGCACCTGATACTCGGGGATGTACGCCTGGCTGATCAGGTAGCGCAGCAATTCGCTGGCGCCTGGGTTGGCGTCCTGGCCGAAGCGAACCCGCTCAGAAGTGTGGTAGTTGCTGATGTGGGTGGTGAAGGCGTTGACGAACAGCACCTTCTCGCCGGTTTCCGGGTGGGTGCGCACCACCGGGTGTTCGGCGTCCGGGTACATCGCCTTGAGCGCCAGGCGTTTTTCGATCGGCATCGCCGCACCGAAACTCGCTTCGATGCTGTGACGGGCACGCAGGTCGGCGATTTTCACCTTCACGTCTTCCGGCAAACGCGCATAGGCCTCGACCATGTTGGCCCACATGGTGTCGCCGCCGACCGGCGGGCATTCCACGCAGCGCAACACGCACCCCATTGGCGGCGCCTCGCGCCAGGTGGCGTCGGTGTGCCAGGCGTTTTCATAGCGGTCCATCGGCTGGTCCGGATTCTTGTAGATCCGCACCAGCCCCGGATGATCCGGATCGCTGCCGGCCACCGGATGGTCTTCCAACTCACCAAAGCGGCGAGCGAAGGCCACGTGCTCCTCGCGAGTGATGTTCTGATCACGCAGGAACACCACCCGGTGCTTGAGCAACTGGGCACGAATCTCGGCAAACAGACCGTCGTCATGCACCGCGTCGGCGAGGTTCACGCCGATCAGTTCGGCGCCGATGTTGCAGGTCAATTGTTCGACTTTCATGGCTGGCCGCTCCTTAAATGACGAAAATCGACGAACCGGTGGTCTTGCGCGACTCAAGATCGCGATGAGCCTGCACCGCGTCCTGCAAGGCGTAGTGCTGGTTGATCTCGATCTTGATCCGGCCGCTGCCGACGTGGTCGAACAACTCACCGGCCAGGGCGGCTTTCTCCGCAGGGTCGGCGATGTAGTCAGCCAGGGCCGGACGGGTCAGGAACAACGAGCCTTTCATCGCCAGCATCACCGGGTCGAACGCTGGGATCGGACCGGATGCCGTGCCGACGCACACCATCAGGCCACGACGCTTGAGCGAATCCAGGGAGCCGGCGAAGGTGTTCTTGCCGACGCTGTCGAACACCACGTTGACGCCGACGCCATCAGTCAATTCGCGAACGCGGGCGGCGACGTCTTCATGACTGTAATTGATAGTATGGTCGCAACCGTGAGCCCGGGCGATTTGGGCCTTTTCCTCGGTCGAAACCGTGCCGATCACGTTCAAGCCGAGCAATTTGGCCCACTGCGAGACGATCAGGCCGACGCCACCGGCGGCGGCGTGCAGCAGAATGCTGTCGCCTTCCTTGAAGTCGTAGATGCGGCGCATCAGGTACGAAGACGTCAGGCCGCGCATGGTCATGGCCGCAGCGGTCTCGAAACTGATGGTTTCCGGCAGCTTGATCAACGGCGCGGCCGCGATCAGCCGTTCAGTGCTGTAGGCGCCAAGGGTGTTGAGGAAGCCGGTATAGGTGACGCGGTCCCCCACCTGGACGTTGGTCACCCCTTCGCCGACGGCCTGAACCACACCGGACGCTTCAACCCCCATGCCGTTGGGCATCGGAATCGGGTAAGTGCCATTGCGAAAATAGGTGTCGGCATAATTAAGGCCCACCGCCACATGACGAAGACGAACCTGGCCTGGACCGGGATCGCCGACCTCGACCTCCTCATAACGGAGGACTTCGGGACCACCGGTTTCGTAGAAGCGTACGGCGTTGGCCATTTTTTCTTATTCTCCAGTCTGTACAGCGTCGATTTGCGCTGATTGGACTGTAGGACGCAGTCTGGTGAGCCGCTTCTCATCAGACGACACCGGCTTTTCATTTCATGACAGATGGTTGCGGGCATGGAACGCGATGCTGCGGTATGACCAGGTTGGACCTGCGTCAGATATCGTCATCCGCCGCCTTGGTTGTGACGATGAGGGGCTCGATACCCCAGTCGCCCGGCACGTTCCAGTCTTCGCCAAACAGCTCGGCCGGATGCATCGTACGCTCGGAGCCATTGCCGCACGCCAACGACTTGGCCGGACAATACCGGTCGCATCCCCAGCAAATCCGCTCGGGGTGTTTGGGGTTGTCCGGGAAGTTCTTGGCCATGCCGATCTCCAGTCATTGAGAGGCGTGCTTTCCAAGCTACAACCATCGCGCGCAGCCGTCCTTGATGGATATCAAGCTATCGACATCGCGTGACTGCCCTCCCCCGATCATGATCCTGAGGCTAAGCTGATAACGGCCGAACAGACTTGGAGGCGTCGCTCATGATCAATAAAAATCCTCACCCGAACGCAGAGACACCCGACCGTCCACCGCTGTCGACATGGGACGATCAAGACGCCGCCACATCCATCGATAGCGATGCCTTTATCGCTCCACCCGCGCTGACAAACGCCGAACTGGTTCACTTGCGTGTCCGCGTCATTGCCCTGGAAAACCTGGTCATCGCGCTGCTGGCGGAAGGTTCGGAACGTCAGCTCGCCGTTGCCCGGGAAATGGCCGGCTACATTTCCCCCAGAGCCGGATTTACCCAGCATCCCTTGACCGTCCATGCGGCGGCACAGATGACCCACAGCGTCGAGCGCGCCCAGCGATTTCGCCGGCGCGACGAGCCGTCGGTTTAATTACTCAAAACTTGATAGCAATCATTATTGTTCGCAGCAAACCTTCCTAGACTCGGGTTCCTACTCGTCAGTGCCCAGGAAGAAATCATGCGTACCTCTCTCACACTCGCTTTGCTCTTGTTCGTACCGCTGGCTCAGGCCAAGGAATACCCGATCGGCGAACCACAGCTGTGTCCGGGGCTGGAAGTCGGGGCGGTTTATCTGCAACCGATCGAGATGGAACCGGCAGGCATGATGCGCGCCACTGCGGATTCGGATGTGCATCTGGAGGCCGACATCCGCGCCACTGCGGATAATCACCAGGGCTTTCAGGAAGGCAGTTTCGTGCCCTATCTCAACATCTCTTTCAATCTGAAAAAGCAAGGCAACGACCCGGAACTCAAAGGCGATTTCCACGCCATGGTCGCCAACGACGGTCCGCACTACGGCGACAATGTGAAGCTGATGGGGCCGGGCAAATATCAACTCACCTTCACCATCCTGCCACCCGGTGGTCATGCCTCTCTCGGTCGCCACACCGACAAGGAAACCGGTGTCGCGCCCTGGTTCGAACGCTGCGAACTGCACTACGAATTCGTCTACGCCGGCATTGGCAAAAAAGGCGGCTATTGAATGAAGCGCCTGCAGGTTGCCTGCCTGCTGGTGGCTGGAGCCCTTGCGCCGTTGACCGCCCTTGCCGAGTTGCCGAGCTACGAACTGATCCTGCGCGATGGCCACTTCACGCCGGCCTTGCTGGAGGTCCCGGCCGGGCAGCGATTCAAGATCGTCCTGAAAAACAGCGGTCAGGGGCCGGCCGAATTCGAGAGCACACCGCTGCGGGTTGAAAAAGTCATGTCACCGGGCGTGACCACCTTTGTCGTCATTCACCCGCTCAGGCCTGGTCACTACCCGTTTTTCGACGAGTTCAATCCGCAACTGCCCGAGGGCGGCATCCTCGCGAAATAACCTGTCAGCGCACGGAGTTTTCATGAATCAATCAATGTTCATCGTCTGGCGCGAAAGCGTCGAGGCGTTGCTGGTGATCGGCATTCTCCAGACCTGGGCCAGCCAGCAGTACCAGGGTCATCGACTGGTCAAATACTTGTGGGTCGGCGTGGGGCTGGGGTTGCTGCTCTCGGGTCTGCTGGCCGTGCTGATTCTGTTTGCCGGCGAGGCCATGAGCGGCTCGGCCAGTGAATGGTTCCAGGCCGCCCTCGCCCTGGTCGCCAGCCTGTTGATCGTGCAAATGGTGGGCTGGATGCACCGTCACGGGCGCTCCCTCAAACAGGATTTGCAGCGCCACGCCGACAGCCATCTGGCCCGGCAAGGCGGCATGGGATTGTTGCTGCTGGCGATGCTCGCGGTCAGTCGTGAAGGCAGTGAAACGGTCGTGTTTCTCTATGGCGCCGGTGCTCAACTGCGAGGCCCGCAGCTCGGCTTGTTTGCCATCGGCGGCGCCATGGGACTGGTGCTGTCGGCGTTGACCATCATCCTGCTGCACAGCAGTCGCCGGTTCATTTCGTGGCAACGATTCTTTGCCATCAGCGAAGTCATCCTGCTCATGCTCGGGGCCGCATTGCTGGTCAGTGGCACCGAGCGAATCGGCGGCCAACTGCTCGCCCTCGATCTGCCGGAGCAGGTTTACGGCGTCATTGGCGACGCGTTCTGGGACAGCAGCGTCTTACTGAGCGACAGCCATGGACTCGGTGGTTTCCTGGCCGGTTTTGCCGGTTATCGGGCAACCCCCAGTGGCCTGACCTTGCTGGTGTGGATCGGTTACTGGCTGGTCGTCGGCGGATGGCTACGGCAACGGACGATGGAAAAAGTCCCATGCCTGAACTGAGTTGGCACAATCGATGGCTCCAGCAAATGGGCGACGGGATGCGTCGCCATGCGCGGTTCATTCGTGCCGCGCAGTGGCTGGTTGTGGTGTTTTACGCAGTGCTGCTGGTGATCCCGCCGCTGTTACCGCTGCCGGACAGCCAGGCCCGGATGCTCGACAACCTGACCTTGCTTGCGCAGTTTTTGTTTTGGGGGATCTGGTGGCCGTTCGTGCTGCTGTCGATCGTGATGTTCGGTCGGCTCTGGTGTGGCGTGCTGTGTCCGGAAGGCTCGCTCAGCGAATGGGCCAGCCATTACGGTAAAGGCATGGGCGTGCCGCGCTGGTTGCGCTGGGGCGGCTGGCCGACCCTGGCGTTCTGCCTGACGACCCTCTATGGCCAGTTGATCAGCGTCTATGACTACGCTCAGGCGGCGCTGCTGATTCTGGGTGGTTCGACTGTCGCTGCGGTGGGCGTCGGGTTGTTGTTCGCCCGAGGCAAGCGGGTCTGGTGCCGTTACCTGTGCCCGGTCAGCGGCGTGTTTGCACTGCTCGCCCGCCTGGCGCCGGTGCATTTTCAGGTCAATGAACAACGCTGGATAGAAAACGCCCCGCCACGCCTGCCGCCCCCCAACTGCGCTCCGTTGCTCGATATCCGACGCCTGCAAGGCGCCAGTGATTGTCATGCCTGTGGGCGCTGCAGCGGGCAACGCGGTGCCGTCCAGTTGATCGCCCGGTCGGGCAATCAAGAGATTCTTCACGCGACGTCGCAGACGCTATCCCCGTGGGATGCTCGCTTACTGCTGTTCGGTGTGATCGGCCTGGCGATGGGCGCATTCCAGTGGACGGTCAGTCCCTGGTTCGTCGCCCTCAAACAAACGCTCGCCCAATGGCTGGTTGAACACGACCAGTTCTGGGCCTTGCAAGACAACGCGCCCTGGTGGCTGCTCACCCATTACCCGCAGCTCAACGACAGCTTCAGTTGGCTCGACGGGTTCAGCATCGTCACTTACCTGAGTTTGAGTTCGGTGCTGCTCGGCACCGTACTAATGGTTCTCTTGCGCCTGACCGCTCGACTGGCGGGTGATCGTGCACTGTATTGGCCCCTGGCGCTCACACTCACGCCCCTGGGTGGTGCGGGACTGTTTCTCGGGTTGTCGGCAACCACCGTGAAACTGCTGCGCTATGAAGGTTTGCTGCTGGAATGGGTGCAACCGGTCAGGGCCTGCCTGTTGGTGGCCGCGATAGGCTGGAGTTTGCTGCTGGGATGGAAGCGACTGAACCGCGAAAACCGCTCTCTGGCGCGGCGCATGTCGGGCAGCGCCTGCCTGCTGTTAGCCAATGGTTTGATCGGGTTTGGCTGGTGGTTGCAGTTCTGGGGCTGGTCCTGAGCGCCCACCTCCACAACCACCCGCCCGGGTGGTCTAGACCTTGAATCGCGCTACGGTCTGATGCAGCGCCCCGGCCATCTGTGCCAGTTCATGGCCAGCGGTGTCGGTGTGCTGCGCACCCAGCAAGACTTGCTCGGACAAGGTGCGAATCCCCACCAGATTGCGATCCACCTCACGCGCCACCAACGCCTGCTCCTCCGTGGCACTGGCAATCATCAGGTTGCGTTCATTGATCTGCGAGATGGACCGGGTGATCTGATCCAGTGCATCACCTGAGCGCTGCGCCACTTCCAGGGTGGCCCGCACCAGATGACTGCTGCTTTGCATGGCCGTCACCGCATGGCCGGTATCCTGGCGAATGTTGCCGATCATCTGCTCGATTTCCTGGGTGGACTCCTGCGTGCGATGCGCCAGCGCACGCACTTCATCGGCGACCACGGCAAAGCCGCGCCCGGCATCCCCGGCCCGTGCGGCTTCAATTGCCGCGTTGAGGGCCAGCAGATTGGTCTGCTCGGCGATGCTGCGAATCACGTCCAGGACTTTGCTGATGTCCTGCACCCGGCCCGCCAGTTGCTCGATGCGTTGCGAGGTGTCGGTGACGCCATCGGCCAGTTCGCCGATGGCAACCACGGTTTCCTGAACCTGTTCGCGGCCGCGCTGCGCGGTTTGCTCGGACTGTTTGGAGGCCTCGGAAGTACTGACCGCGTTGCGCGCCACTTCATCCACCGCAGCCGTCATCTGATTCACCGCCGCAGCGGCCTGCTCGATCTCCAGCCCCTGCAATTGCAGGTTGCTGGCGGTCTGGCTGCTGACGGCACTCAGTTCTTCGGAAGAGCTGGCTACCCGGTCAACCGAAGAAGCGATGTGCTTGACCATGGTATTCAGGCTTTGCTGCATCTGATGCATGTTCATCATCACACTGCCGTCGGCACTTGCACCCACCGGCACCTGAATCGTCAGGTCGCCCTCGGCGATTTCACTCAAGAACCGTGCGGCATCATCCGGCTCGCCACCCAATGGCCGGGTCACACTGCGCGTGACGACTATCGCAGCGGCAATCACCAGCGCCAGGCAGAACAGGAACAACCCGAGCATGTTGCGCCGGGCATCGCTGTACAGTGCCTGCGCCGACTGTTCACGGTCGATGAAGATTTTCCCTTGCAGCGCCATCAACTCATCCAGGCTGCGATACACCTCGGCTTCGGCCGGTACGACTTTCTGCTTCAGCTGGGCCATGGCATCGTCGGAAGCCCCTTGCCGAATCAAGACCTGCACCTGGGTGAACGCGGCAACGTAGGCTTCGCGGTTCTTTTTCAAGGCCAGGTATGCGGCTTTGCCCTCTGGCAGATAGAACAGCGGCTCAAGGGTTTCGAGCGCCTGGGTGATGCGTTTCTTGGTGGCGTCGATCGACTGCTGCACTTGCTGATTGTCCTTGTTGATCAGCAAGTCCCGGGTGTTCCTGGCGTTATCGCGCACGCCAGTGGCAATGACCATGATCGGTTCGATCTTCGGCCAGTCCTGTTTGACGATGACCACCGCCTGTTCCTTGAGCGTTGCCAGATCGTGCAACGCGTAAAACGCCATGCCCATCAACGCCAACGGCGCGATTGCAAAGCCGATGACGATCCGTTGAGCCGTGGTTAATTTAGCCATATCAAATGCTCCCAGTTTGATACCTGCCTGATTGGCAGCGCATTTGAAATTCATGGTGGATGTCACTGTTGAACGTTGTTCCTCGGGTTCGGTTACCCCCGTAACACGAACGCTGGAAACAACTCGCGCATCGCCTCCCAAAGATCGGGTAGCAAGGCCTGTGCCGAAACGCTCGGCAGCAGCGGATCGAACATCCGCTCGGTGCGCACCAGTTGCACGGCGAAGCGCTTGACGCCCAGCGCGCTCAATCGCTGCGCGAGGGTCAACAGACGTGCCGGTTCGACGAGATGCCAATGCACGGTGGTGCGGCATTCGTAGTCGACATCGCTGGCCAGCAGATGCTCGAGGCTGCGCCAGTTGGCTGTTCCGCTGCCCTCGACGCGGGTGATGGCCTGGCAATCCTCGGGCAACGCCTTGACGTCGAAGCCCACCCAGTCGGCCCCGGCCAGCGCCTTGGCGAACGCGGCCGGCTTGATGCCGGCGCTGTGCAAACCGATGCGAAATCCCATGGCGCGCACTTCATCCATGGCGCCGGGCAACGCGTCCTGCAAGGTCGGCTCACCGCCGCTGAACACCACGGCATCGAGCAGGTCCTGCCGACGTTGCAGAAACGCCATAACCCGCCGCCAATCCACTTCCTCGGTGCCACGAGGCGGGATCAGTTGCGGGTTATGGCAGTAACGACAACGCCAGGCGCACCCCTGGCAAAACAGCACGCAGGCGAGCTGTCCCGGATAGTCGATAGTGGTCAGGGGCACCATGCCCCCGACCCGCAGCATTCGACTCATTGGCGCCCGGCCACGGCCGCGCTTTCGGTGAAGTGCACCCGCTCACGGTGCTCCGACTGTTTGCCCGGATTGAACGCCGACACCGGACGGTGATAACCCATCACCCGGGTCCAGACTTCGCAGCGTTGACGTTGAGCCTGGGGCAGTGTTTGCGATGCAATCATGGTGAAGCTCCTTGCGGTTGAGTGGATCGAAATCAGTGAACGGTGCCGGTTTGCTGTTCTTTGAGCAGCAGGATCTCGTCGCATTTGGGGCAGAACTCGTGCTCGCCATCGAGGTAGCCGTGCACCGGGCAGATGGAGAATGTCGGGGTCACGGTCAGGTACGGCAGGCGGAACCGCCCGAGGGCTTTGCGCACCAGTTGCTTGCAGGCTTGGGTCGAAGAAATCCGCTCGGCCATGTACAGATGCAAGACCGTCCCGCCGGTGTATTTGCATTGCAATTCGTCTTGCAGTTCCAGGGCCTCGAAGGGGTCTTCGGTGTAGCCCACGGGCAGTTGCGAGGAGTTGGTGTAATACGGCGCCTGCGCGCTGCCAGCCTGGAGAATGTCGGGATAGCGCTTGAGGTCTTCCTTGGCGAAACGGTAGGTAGTGCCCTCGGCCGGCGTGGCTTCGAGGTTGTAGAGGTGGCCGGTTTCTTCCTGGAAACGCACGAGCGTGGCGCGCACATGGTCCAGCATCCTCAGGGCAAACTGCCGGCCGTGCTCGGTGTGCATGCCCTCCTTGTCGCCGGTGAAATTGCGCAGCATTTCATGCAGGCCGTTGAGGCCGATGGTCGAGAAATGGTTGCGCAAGGTGCCGAGGTAACGCTTGGTGTACGGGTATAAACCGGCGTCCATGTGATGCTGAATCACCTTGCGCTTGACCTCCAGGCTCTCCATCGCCAGTTCCATCAGCGTGTCCAGACGCTTGAGCAAACCGCTGGTATCCCCCTTGAATACATAACCCAGTCGCGCGCAGTTGATGGTCACCACGCCGAGCGATCCGGTCTGTTCCGCCGAGCCGAACAAACCGCCACCGCGCTTGAGCAACTCACGCACGTCCAGTTGCAAGCGGCAGCACATCGATCGCACCTGATTGGGCTGCATGTCCGAATTGAGGAAGTTCTGGAAATACGGTAGGCCGTAACGCGCGGTCATCTCGAACAGGCGGTCAGCGTTTTCACTGTCCCATGGAAAATCATGGGTGATGTTGTAGGTCGGGATCGGAAAGGTGAACACCCGCCCTTTCGCATCGCCGGCCTGCATCACCTCGATGTAGGCGCGGTTGAGCAGGTCCATTTCGGCTTGCAGGTCGCCATAGGCAAATGGCATTTCCTCACCGCCGATGATGGGGATCTGCTCGCGCAGATCCTGCGGGCAAACCCAGTCGAAGGTCAGGTTGGTAAAGGGCGTTTGCGTGCCCCAGCGCGATGGGACGTTGAGGTTGTAGATGAATTCCTGGATCGCCTGGCGTATCTGCTCGAAACCCAGCTGGTCCTTGCGCACATAGGGCGCCAGGTAGGTGTCGAACGAACTGAACGCCTGGGCACCGGCCCATTCGTTTTGCAAGGTGCCGAGGAAATTCACCATCTGCCCCAGGGCACTGCTCAAGTGCTTCGGCGGACCGGCTTCGACCCGTCCCGGCACACCGTTGAGCCCTTCGTGCAAGAGCGTGCGCAGCGACCATCCGGCGCAATAACCGGCGAGCATGTCGAGGTCGTGCACATGCAAATCCGCCTCGCGGTGGGCCTGGCCGATGGCTTCGCTGTAGACCTCGTCCAGCCAGTAGTTGGCGGTGACCTTGCCCGACACGTTCAGCACCAGCCCGCCCAGGGAATAGCCCTGATTGGCGTTGGCCTGGACCCGCCAGTCTTCACGGTCGAGGTATTCGTTCATGGAGGTGGCGACCTCGACCAAGGTCCGGCGGTCGCGGCGCAAACGTCCGTGCTGTTCGCGGTAGACGATGTAGGCGCGCATGGCGAAGAAAAAACCGGCGTCCATCAGCACCCGTTCGACACGGTCCTGGATCTGCTCGACATGCAGTCTCGGCAGCCCTTCCAGACGGGCGAGTACGGCCTCGAGCAGGCCTTCGGCTTCAACGTCGGTGTATTCCCCGGTTGCCCTGCCGGCAGCGATCAACGCCTGACGGATCTTGTCGGCGTCGAAGGCAACCAGGTCACCGTTGCGCTTGTGCAAACGGTTACTTCCTACTGAGATCAGCGTGCTTTGCATTCGGCCTCCAGATACTACATATAGATTTTTATTCATCTAAAAACACAACATGCAGTGGAGGTTACGGACAAAGGGCGGATCTGCAATTGACCGATATCAAGATTTGGCGGTGATTGCTTAGCATTTGTTTTTGGTGTGTAGATCCGTTTCTTCGGTGATGGCGGCTATTGGTTTCGCCCTTACGGCGAGTCACTTGGAAAAGCCCCAAGTAACCAAGGGCTCTTGCCCCTTTCGTTCGGTGCCTCGCTAATGCTCGGCATGCCCTCGCTCCGGTCCTG
>NZ_JACNDU010000056.1:0-15342 GCF_017351735.1 Pseudomonas sp. FW300-N2A2
ATACAGCCGTTGAGCGTATCCCGCAGCAAGGTCAGCTGATTGATTCGCTCATCCAGCTCCCGGCGCCATTGCGCCGACAACACCTTCCAGTCCGCCGCCGTCGGCGCGCGGTTATCCGGCAGGGTTTTCAACGCCTCGCCAATCTCCGCCAGCGGAATCCCCAAGCGCTGCGCCACTTTGATCAACGCCACCCGCCGCAACACTTCACGCGGATAGCGCCGCTGGTTGCCCTGATTGCGCGTGCTTTTGATCAAACCCCTGGCTTCATAAAAATGCAGCGCCGTGACCGCCACGCCGCTGCGGGCGGCGACCTGGCCGACGGTGAGCTCTTTATGCAGTTGTTGCGAGGTGATCATGTGAAAAATGTCCCTTGACCTCTAGTTAACTCGAGGTTTTACCCTGCAGGCCTTCGGATCGCAAGATCCGGCTTACACGTCAGTGGGGACTCTTCATGCAAGCGCCAGAGAAAAATCGCAGCTTCACCCAATTGATCGAATTCGAGATCGAACCCCATCAACAGTCCGCCCTGGTGTCGGCGCTGTCGTTACAGACCGAACGCCTGGCTCAGCGTTACAGCGGTTTTCTCAGTGCGAGCATCCAGGCCAGCGACGATGGCCGGCGGGTGCTCAATTACCTGCAATGGCAAACGCGTGAGGCGGGGGAAGCCGCGTTTCAGGGTTTTGAAAGCGGCGAGCAGGATTTCTGGCAGCTGATCCGCGCCCATCAGGCGAAAACCGTGACGTTCGGCTCGTTCCAGGTGCTGCACAGCCTGGAACGCAGCCACGACAACGCGCTGCATTGCAATTTAGTGGGCTAAATCGACAGCTGCATCAAGCGCTCGCCCTGCACGTTTTCCGTGGGCCGGCGCTTGTTCACCGCCAGCTCACCGATCTTGATCAGGCGCGTGCGCGTCACGTTGCGGCTCAAGCCCAGCAGTGCGGCGGTGTGCACCTGGTTGTAATGGCTGAAACGGTAAGCCGCGCGCAGCAAGGCGTCCTCGACTTTCTCGTGCAGCGCGCCGGCCTGTTCTTCGAACAGCTTTTGAAACGCGCGGTCGAGCAAGGCTTCCGGTGAATCGTCGAGCTGGCTGTGATAGTCGTCCTGACGCTCGATGCGCATGTTCGACAGGCGCAGGTCATCGCGCTCGATCACGCCGTTACGGCAGATCAGCAAGGTGTGGTGAATGACGTTTTCCAGTTCGCGGATGTTGCCCGGCCAACTGTAACTGCGCAGTTTCAGTTCGGCTTCCTTGCTGATGGTGATGGTGCCGTAGCCGAGGCGCTGACTGTAGGCTTCGACGAAGTGACGGGTCAGCGGCAGGATGTCCCCGGGGCGATCACGCAGCGGGCTCAGTTCCAGGCTGACCACATCGAGGCGGTAATACAGATCCTCGCGGAAATGCCCGGCGTTGATGGCTTTTTCCAGTTGCACGTTGGTTGCCGCCAGTACGCGCACGTTGATCGGAATGCTTTTGCGCGAACCCAGGCGCACCACTTCGCGCTCCTGCAACACTCGCAGCAACTTCACCTGAATCGCCATCGGCAGATCACCGATTTCATCGAGGAACAAGGTGCCGCCGTCGGCCTCTTCGAACCAGCCGGCCTTGGCGCTCAAGGCACCGGTGAACGCGCCTTTTTCGTGGCCGAACAACTCGGCCTCGACCAGGGATTCGGAGAACGCGCCGCAGTTCACCGCCACAAACGGGCGGTTGCGTCGGGCGCTGAGGTTGTGGATATGCCGCGCCACCAGCTCCTTGCCGGTGCCGGTTTCGCCGATGATCAGCACGCTGGCTTCACTCGGCGCGACCTGTTGCAAATGCGCGAGCAAGGCCTGGGATTTCGGGTCTTCGAATACTTGCGCGGTGGCGCGGATCGACGTGGCCAGGGCGGGCGAGGGCGGTAAGGTCAGCAGTTGCATGGGGCAGGCTCCATGAGAAGGCTATGAATAGAAAGTCGGAATCGGCAGGGACTGGTTCAACGCCCAGTCGCCCAGTTCATGGAGTTTGTAATCCACCGGGTCGTGCAGGGTTTGCGTACGCAGGTTGCGCCAGTGACGGTCCAGGCGCAGCGAGGCGTGAGTCGAGCGCGCGCCGGTCACTTCGAACAGCCGGCTACAGAGTTCGAGGCCGTTGCGCGTGGCGGCGACCTTGGCCGTGGCGATTGCGGTGGCGAGGTGTCCACGTTCTTCGGCGCTGAGGTTCGGGCCTTTCGCCCAGGCCTTGTCGAGCAGGTCGGCGGCGCGTTCCACCAGCAAACGAACGCCTTCGAGCGCGACCCAGAATTCGCCGTAATGGCCGAGCACGTACGGGTCCTGACGCACATCCTGAGCGCTGGATTTATGCCACGGGCGGGTTTCGGTGAGGGTGTATTGCCGCGCCTCTTCAAAGGCACCTTCGGCGATGCCGAGGAACATGTGCGTAAAAGTAAGCTGCGCGATCAATGGCCGCAGGCAGGCGAACGGTGTGCTCAGCGGCCCCGGGTCGAGCAGCAATTCCGACTCTTCGACCCGCACCCGTTCGAACGAAGCGCTGCCGCTGTCGGTCTGGCGCTGGCCCATGTTGTTCCAGTCGTTGTGCAGGGTGATGCCGCTGCGGCCGCTGGGGATGGCCGCGATCAACAGCTTGCCGCCGGCGCTTTCATCCACTGCCGAGGCGATCAGCATTTCCGAATCGCTGGCGCCGGAGCAGAAACTTTTCTTGCCGGAAAACTCGCGCCAGCCACCGAGTTTTTTCACCACGGTGCGGGTGTCCAGCGGATTGAGGGCATTGCCCCAGAACCAGTTCTTGCGCGCGGTCTGTTCGAACCACGGCTGCCACTGCTCGGGTCGGGCGAACAGGCGCACGGTGGCGAGCATCAGGTGATGAAAACCGAAGACGTGGGCAATCGAACTGTCGACCTTGGCGAACTCGCGCACGATGGTCAGGGTTTCACTCCAGCTGGCGCCGAGGCCGCCGTACTGGGTGGGAATGCTCAACGCGAGCAGACCGCTTTGGCGCAGGGCGTCACGCTCGGCTTTCGGCGTACCGCCACGTTCGTCGCGCTCGACCGCGGTCAAGGCAAACTCGGCGGCCAACTGGCGGGCGGTTTGCAGGGGGGATAACAGGGCGCTTAGCGGCTTGGCAGTCACGCGGGGTTCCTCAATAAATTCAACACCGTCCCCTGTAGGAGCGAGGCTTGCCCGCGAAGAACGATGACGCGATGCATCGGATAGACCGCAGCGCTTTCTTCGCGGGCAAGCCTCGCTCCTACAGGTAGTAGGTGGGTCAGGCTGTGGCTTTGGCGGGCAGCACATCATTGGCGATCATTTCGCCAAACGGCCCGGTGAGGTTGGTCACGCCACGCCCCGCCAGGCTTGCGTACGGTTCAGGCAACAGCGGGAACACCAGCTCGGCAAAGCGATACGCCTCTTCAAGGTGCGGATAACCGGAGAAGATAAAGCTCTCGATCCCCAGGTCCGCGTACTCCTTGATCCGCGCCGCCACTTGCTGCGGGTCACCCACCAGCGCCGTGCCGGCACCGCCGCGCACCAGGCCGACACCGGCCCATAGGTTGGGGGCGATTTCCAGGTTGTCGCGACGTCCGTCATGCAACGCCGCCATGCGCCGCTGGCCTTCGGAGTCAAAACGCGAGAACGACTTTTGCGCGGCAGCGATGGTCTCGTCGCTGATGTGTTCGATCAGTTTGTCGGCGGCTTTCCACGCCTCCTCGGCCGTCTCGCGAACGATCACGTGCAAGCGAATGCCGAACTTCACCGTGCGCCCGTTGCGTGCTGCGCGCTCACGCACATCAGCGAGTTTTTCCGCGACGGCGGCCGGTGGTTCGCCCCAGGTCAGATAGACATCGACCTGCTCGGCGGCGAGTTCATGGGCGGCTTCAGACGAACCACCGAAGTACAACGGTGGATAGGGTTTCTGCACCGGCGGATAAAGGGCCTTGGCGTTTTGCACTTGCAGGTGTTTGCCTTCGAAGTCCACCGCTTCGCCTTGCAGCACGCGACGCCAGATCTGCAGGAATTCGTCGGTGACTTCATAACGCTCGCTGTGATCGAGGAAGATCCCGTCGCCACGGTTTTCGTCCGGGTCGCCACCGGTCACCACGTTGATCAGCAAGCGGCCGTTGGACAGACGATCCAAAGTCGCGGCCATGCGCGCCGAGACGGTTGGCGAAATAATCCCCGGACGAATCGCCACCAGATAACGCAGGCGTTCGGTCAACGGCACCAGCGCCGAAGCGATGACCCACGAATCCTCGCAGGAACGCCCGGTGGGAATCAGCACGCCGTGATAACCGAGGCTGTCGGCGGCCTGCGCGACTTGTTTCAGATAGTTGAGCGTCACCGGGCGAGCGCCCTGGGTGGTGCCCAGGTAATGGCCATCGCCGTGGGTCGGCAGAAACCAGAAAACATCCATGAAAAGATCCTTAAGCGATTTTCAGCAGATTTTTGGGGTGCACGCCGAACAACGGCGCGGCGCGTTCTGCAGCAAGGCGAATGCGGGCCTTCAAGGGCTCACTGGTTATTTGGTAATTGGCGAAATCGGCTTCGGTGGCGTAGACGCCGATCGGCAGGGTCAGCGCCTGGAAGAAACTGAACAGCGGGCGCAGTTGGTGATCGAGCACCAGCGCATGCCGTTCGCTGCCACCGGTGGCGGCGAGCAGCACCGGCGTATTGATCAGCGCGTTCAAGTCGATCAGGTCGAAGAGGTGTTTAAGCAGGCCCGGATAGGAGCCGCGATAAACCGGCGCGGCGACGATCAGCAGGTCAGCGTTTTCGATGGCTTGCAGCTCGGCTTCGATGTCGGCGCTCAGTTCCTGGCGCGACAGGGCCGCGCCCAGTGGCCGGGCGATGTCGCCCAGTTCGATCAGCTTGCTCTCGATCGGCAATTGCCCGGCCAGTTCGGCCAACAGCGCTTGGGTCAGCACCAACGTGCGGGACGGACGCCAGGTACCGCCGGAGAGGGCAACGACTTTCAATGGACGCGACATGATCAGTTCCTTTTTAAACAGTTGCTCAGCGAGCAGTGAGTAGTGAGTAGTCACAGGGCTTGAGCAAGAGCTGTACCAATCCTTCGAGCCCACGATTTACGTGGCTTGCAGCGCATTGATGACTGCGTGCTGTTCGATTTTAAGGACTGTTTGTTGAATGACTGTTGCCTGGCAAACAGTTGCGTGGGCAACAGTTGTGTAAGGCGATAGGGTTGTTATAAAGGCTGTTTGTTATTCCTCAAAAGATCATTGCAAGATATTTATAGATCATTAAGAAATATGCACGCCCCTTGTAGGAGCCGGCTTGCCGGCGATGAAGCCCGAGAGTCATACGGTGTTCTTACGGTCGTCATCGCCGGCAAGCCGGCTCCTACAAGGTGGGGTAATTCGGCTTCAATACCCACTATCGAGAGCGTTGATTTCTGCCCATCCAAAGGCGCGAGTAGCCTGTGTTCATTGCCCCGAACCCAGATGCCAGGACGCCAGACCATGAAACCTCTACTCGCCACTTTCCTGATGCTCGCCGTCTCCGTTCTCGCCGGATGTGCCAGCCACGTATCCCCGGAACTGCGGCCCTACACCGCCGAGGAAACCCGTGAACTGGCAATGGAATCGCTGAATCGTCGCGGTTTGTCCTTCGATGAATACCACGCGAAAAAAGCTGAATTGCTCGGTCAGCCACAGAAATCCTTCAGCTTCGACAAACAAGGCGAAATGAACGCCGAGCGCACTGTTCAACTGCACGGTCGCCCAAGCTGAGCGACTGTACTGCTCGAAGTTTCACCCAACTGTCCATGGGTTTCCCGGCAGGCGTGCGATAGGGTCAATACCTGAATGACCCTGACGGACTGCCACCAATGACGCTCTCGCTCGATCTGCTGCTGGGTTTCGCCCTGTTCGCTCTCGTTACCTCGATCACCCCCGGCCCGAACAACACGATGTTGCTGGCATCGGGCGTGAACTTCGGCTTTAACCGCACCATCCCCCACATGCTTGGCATTACCTGCGGGTTCTTCGTCCTGGTGGTGGCGGTGGGTTTTGGTCTGGGTGCAGTGTTTCAAAGCTATCCGTTGCTCTACACCGTGCTGCGCTACGTTGGCGCGGCGTATTTGCTGTACCTGGCGTGGAAAATCGCGCATTCCGGTCCGGTATCCGACGGCGAGAACGGTGAAAGCAAACCGATCAGCTACCTCGGCGCGGCCGCATTCCAGTGGGTCAACCCCAAGGCCTGGATCATGGCCATCGGTGCAATCAGCACCTACACGCCGATGCAGGGCTATTTCACCAACGTCATCGTGATTGCGGCGGTTTTCGCCCTGATCAACCTGCCGAGCGTCGGTGTCTGGGCCGCGTGCGGCACGCTGCTGCGCAACGTGCTCAAGGACCGCCGCTGGTTGCGCGTGTTCAATTGGGGCATGGCCGCGTTGCTGGTGGTTTCGCTGTATCCGTTGATGCTGGAAAGCTTTAGCTGACGCATTGCTTCAACCGGTTGCCCGATGCCTGTTAAGCTCGACTTCAGGAGCGTTCCTACGCACTTTCAAGTGAAGTCGTACTTTCTTAACGCATCCGATCAGGTATTGCTGGTGCACGGGTTGCCAGCACCTGATCCCGGAACAAGCTCTGCGAGTCTTTTATGAATAAACGTCCGTTGTATTTCGACTACGCCGCCACCACGCCGGTGGACGAGCGGGTCATCAAGGTCATGGTCGAGTGTCTGGGGTTTGCCGGGAACTTCGGCAATCCTGCGTCCAGCTCCCATGCATTCGGCCAACAGGCCCGGCAATCGGTCGAGCAGGCGCGACAGCAAGTCGCCCAACTGGTGGGGGCGCAAGCCGACCAGATCGTCTGGACCTCCGGCGCCACCGAATCGAATAACCTCGCCCTCAAGGGCGTGGCCCAGGCTCGCGGAGTGTCCGGCGGGCACATCATCACCAGCCAGATCGAACACAAGGCGATTCTCGACACCGCAAGGCAATTGCAGGATGCCGGTGTTGCCGTGACGTATCTGGTGCCCGACGCGCAAGGTCTGATTACCCCGCAAGCGGTCAGCGAAGCGATGCGCGAGGACACCTTTCTGGTGTCGCTGATGCTGGTCAACAACGAGTTGGGCACGGTCAATGACATCGCCGCCATCGGCGAGGTCGTGCGGGCCCGCGAGGCGTTGTTCCATGTCGATGCGGCCCAGGGCGCGGGGAAAGTGGCCATCGACCTGGCGCAATTGCCGGTGGACCTGATGTCGTTCTCGGCGCACAAGATCTACGGTCCCAAAGGCATCGGCGCGCTGTATGTCGGGCCTCGCGCGCAACAGCGTTTGCAGGCGCAGATTCACGGGGGCGGCCATGAAGGTGGCTTGCGTTCCGGGACCCTGGCGACTCACCAGATTGCCGCCATGGGCGTGGCGTTCGCCTTGGCCGCGCAACTGTTCGATGAAGAGAAAGCCACGATTGCGCGCCTGCGCGAGCGCTTGCTCGAACACCTGTCGGGCATTCCCGGCGTGCGCCTCAATGGCAGCGCGACCCAGCGCATCCCTCATACTTTGAGCCTGACCTTCAGTGAAGGCGAGTTCAACTCCGCGGCGTTGAGCGCATCGATTGCGTTTTCTGCGACCTCGGCCTGTAATTCCGCGAGCAATGCGCCGTCTCATGTGCTGCTGGCACTGGGGCATGACGCCCGCTCGGCGAGCCGCACCATTCGCTTGAGCCTGGGGCGTTTCACTACCGAGCAGGACATCGACCAGGCGGCACAACTGATTAAAGCGGCCTGCGCCAGTGCCCCGGCATTCTGGCAATAAGGCCTTAAGTGCCGACGTTGATCGGCACTCAACAATAATGATGAAGTGATTAGCAGGAGACATGATGAGTACGCAGCCTTCGATCAATGGATCGGTGCCCGAGCGCCTGGCGCACACCCGCGAGCTGATGAGCCGGGAGGGCATTCACGCCCTGCTGGTGCCGTCGGCCGATCCGCACCTGTCGGAATACCTGCCGGGCTACTGGCAAGGACGGCAATGGCTGTCGGGCTTTCATGGCTCGGTGGGCACGCTGATCGTCACGCCGGATTTCGCCGGTGTCTGGGCCGACAGCCGTTATTGGGAGCAAGCGACCAAGGAGCTTAAAGGCAGCGGCATCGAACTGGTCAAGCTGCAACCGGGTCAACCCAGCCCGCTGGACTGGCTGGCCGAGCAAACCCCTGAAGGCGGCGTCGTCGCGGTAGACGGTGCGGTGATGGCCGTGGCCTCGGCACGTACGTTGGGTAGCAAGCTCGAAGAGCGCGGCGCCCGTCTGCGCACCGACATCGATCTGTTGAGCGAAGTCTGGAGCGATCGTCCGACGCTGCCGAACGAGCCGGTCTATCAGCACCTGCCGCCTCAGGCGACGGTCAGCCGTGGCGAAAAACTCGCCAACCTGCGTGAGGTGTTGAAAGAGCGTGGCGCCGACTGGCATTTCATTGCCACCCTCGACGACATCGCCTGGCTGTTCAACCTGCGCGGCGGCGATGTGTCGTTCAACCCGGTGTTTGTCTCTTTCGCCTTGATCAGCCAACAACAGGCAACCCTGTTCGTGGCCTTGAGCAAAGTCAGCGCCGAGCTGCGTGCGGTCCTCGAACAGGACGGCGTGACCCTGCGCGATTACAGCGAAGTGGCCGACGCTTTGCGCGCAGTGCCGAGCGGCGCGAGCCTGCAAGTCGATCCGGCACGCGTCACCGCCGGTTTGCTGGATAACCTGAACAGCGGCGTGAAACTGGTCGAAGGCCTGAACCCGACGACATTGGCCAAATCGCAGAAAAGCCTGGCCGATGCCGAGCACATCCGTCAGGCCATGGAGCAGGACGGCGCGGCGCTGTGCGAATTCTTCGCCTGGCTGGAGTCGGCGTGGGGCCGCGAACGCATCACCGAACTGACCATCGACGAACACCTGACCGCAGCGCGTACGCGCCGTCCGGATTACGTGTCGCTGAGTTTCAACACCATTGCCGCGTTCAACGCCAACGGGGCGATGCCGCATTACCACGCGACCGAAGAAGAGCACGCGGTGATCGAGGGCGACGGTCTGTTGCTGATCGACTCCGGCGGCCAATACCTGGGCGGCACCACCGACATCACGCGGATGGTGCCGGTCGGTACGCCAACCGCTGAGCAGAAGCGCGATTGCACACGTGTGCTCAAAGGCGTCATTGCGCTGTCCCGTGCGCAATTCCCTCGGGGCATTTTGTCGCCGTTGCTGGACGCCATCGCCCGTGCGCCGATCTGGGCGGAAAACGTTGATTACGGTCACGGCACCGGTCACGGCGTCGGCTACTTCCTCAACGTTCACGAAGGCCCGCAAGTGATTGCCTATCAAGCTGTTGCTGCGCCGCAAACCGCGATGCAGCCGGGCATGATCACTTCCATCGAACCGGGCACCTACCGTCCGGGTCGCTGGGGCGTGCGGATCGAGAACCTGGTGTTGAACCGTGAAGCGGGCAAGAGCGAATTCGGTGAGTTCCTGAAATTCGAAACCCTGACCTTGTGCCCGATCGACACGCGCTGCCTGGAGCCGTCGTTGCTGACTCAGGACGAAAAACAGTGGTTCAACGCGTATCACGCCGAAGTGCGCGAACGCTTGAGCCCGCTGGTCGACGGTGCAGCCCTTGAGTGGCTGAACACTCGAACTGCTGCTATCTGATCGGCTTGAGTTCAGGCGCTGCTTCCAGCGCCTGGCTCATGTAGTCGACAAAGGCTTTGACCCTGGCGGATTGGCGACGATTCGCCGGGGACACAGCATGCATCGGCAGTGACTGCGCGGTGTAGTCCTGCAAAATCGCGGTCACTCGCCCGGCTTTCAAGTCTTCGCTGAACAGCCACACCGGCGACAACGCAATCCCCAGTCCCCCCAACACCATCTCGCGGATTGCCTCCGAGTTGTTGCTTTGCGCATTGCCCTTGATCCGCACCTCGTGGCGTTGATTGTTTTTCTCGAAAACCCATAAATTCTGGCTGTTCAACAGATTGAACTGCAGGCAGTTGTGCCCGCCCAGTTCTGCCGGCGTGTGCGGCCGGCCGTGTTTTTTGAGGTAGGCCGGCGCTGCGACAGTTACGCGGTGGGTGGTGCCGATGTGGCGGGCGATCAGGCCGCTGTCATTCAGTTCGCCGATTCTGAAGGTGACGTCCAGTCCTTCGCTGACCAGGTCCTGGTTTTGATCACTCAGTTGCAGGTCGATTTCTATGCCGGGATGGCGCTCAAGGAATTGCGCCAGTCGTGGAGCAATCTGCAAACGCCCGAAGCTGACCGAGGAGCCGATGCGCAGGTGACCGGCAATGCGCTCCTTGCCGGACTGGAAACTGTGCTCGGCCGCATCGACGGCCGCGAGGATTTGTCGACATTCGTTGTAGTACCGCTGGCCTTCATCCGTCAGGGAAAGCTGGCGGGTGCTGCGTGCAATCAGTTTTCCGCCCAGCCCGGTCTCCAGCGCCTTGAGTACTTTGCTGATGGTGGGCTGGCTGGTCTGCATCTCTCGGGCAACCGCAGAAAAGCTGCCGCGTTCGACGACCCTTACGAAGATCGCCATTGCATTGAGTTTGTCCACGGGGAGTTCTCATTGATGCCGGATAGGCATGGTCACTATAGCTATTTAGCGTCTTATCAGCATGAGTTGGTTGACCGAAGATTTATCCCACAGCCACCTCTGACGGAAATATGCGAAATGACTGACTCACTTGAAATGCGCGCTCTGATTGTCGACTCGGCCAACGCGCCGCTACGCTTGGTTTCCATTCAACGACCGGTGCCTGAAGCAGGGCAGGTATTGGTCCGGATCAAAGCCAGCGGGGTAAATCCACTGGACGGGAAAATCCGTTCGGGCCAGGCCGCCCATGCACGTCAGTCATTGCCGGCGGTGTTGGGCATTGATCTGGCGGGAACCATCGAGGCGTTGGGGGAGGGGGTCAGTGGATGGCTACCGGGCGATGAGGTTTATGCCATGGCCACCGGCATTGGCGGGGCGCAGGGTTCGTTGGCGGAGTACGCAGCAATCGATGCCAGACTGCTGGCGCGCAAGCCAGGCAATTTGAGTATGCGTGAGGCGGCGGGGTTGCCGTTGGTGTTGATTACGGCGTGGGAAGGGTTGGTGGACCGGGCGCGGGTGCGTGCGGGGCAGAAGGTGCTGATTCATGGCGGTGCGGGTGGTGTGGGGCATGTGGCGGTGCAAATAGCCCGCGCCTTCGGTGCCCAGGTGTTTGCCACCGGTTCTGCCAGGCATCAGGCAATCATCGAAGGCTTCGGTGCGACGTTTATCGACTATCGCCAGTCTTCGGTCGAGGAATATGTAGCGCAACACACGGATGGGGAGGGCTTCGATATCGTCTACGACACGGTGGGCGGTGAGACACTGGATGCGTCATTCAAGGCTGTACGGGTTTATCACGGTCATGTGTTGAGTTGCCTCGGTTGGGGGCAGCACAGTTTGGCGCCGCTCTCGTTTCGTGGCGCAACCTATTCCGGCGTATTTACGTTATTGCCGTTACTCACCGGCGTGGGGCGCGAGCGTCACGGGGAGATTCTTCGTGAGGCGGCTCTCTTGATCGAGGCGGGCAAGCTGAAGCCGATAATGGATCCTCGGGCGTTCACTCTGCAAACCGCCGAGGCCGCCCATGAGCTGCAGTTTTGCGGAGCGGCTCAGGGGCGGTTGGTCATCGAGATTTAACGCAGGGCTTCAATCACGAAGTCCAGTCGATCCTGGCCGAAGAACAGCTGGTTATCGATGAACATGCTGGGGGCGCCGAACACGCCGCGTTGCACCGCTTTCTCGGTGTTGTCCTTGAGCGCGGCCTTAACGTCTTCATCGGCAGTCAGGGCCAGCACTTCGTTGGGGTCAAAGCCGTTCTGCGTCAACACTGAAGCGACGGTCGCCGGGTCATCGAGGCTGCGTCCCTCGACCCAAAGCGCTTTAAACAGGCAGTCGATGAATGCCTGGAAGCGTTCGGGATGACGTAACTGCATGCCAGTGACGGCGCGCATCAGCATCAATGTATTAATGGGAAAGTGCGGATTGAACTTCAGTGGCACGCCATAACGTTTGGCGTAGCGGTCCAGGTCCTGAAACATATAGAGGCCCTTGGCCGGAATGGTCGCGGGGGAAGCGTTGCCGGTGGCTTTGAAAACGCCGCCCAGCAGCATCGGGATGTAGACCAGTCGGCTGTCTGTCTGCTCGCAGATTTTCGGCAGTTGGGTATAGGCCAGGTAGGTGGCAGGGCTGCCGAGGTCGAAGTAGAACTCAACGGTTTTGCTCATGTTCAATGCGCTCTGTTTATTGTTATTGGGGAGGGCTTACCAGCGTTCGCTCCATGGGCGTAGGTCCAGCTCGAATGTCCAGGCGTCACGGGGCTGACTGTGCAGGTACCAGTAGTTTTCGGCGATGTGTTCGGGATTGAGGATGCCATCCTGATCCTTGGTGGCGTACTTCTCGGGAAAGGTGTTGCGGATAAAGTCAGTATCGATAGCGCCGTCGACGACGACGTGGGCGACGTGAATATTCATCGGCCCCAGTTCGCGGGCCATGCTTTGAGCCAGTGCGCGAATGCCGTGCTTGGCACCGGCGAATGCTGCAAATCCGGCGGCACCCCGCAGACCGGCAGTCGCGCCGGTAAACAGAATCGTACCCCGCTGACGCTTGGCCATGCGCTTGGCCACTTCACGGGCATTGAGAAAGCCTGAGAAACAGGCCATTTCCCAAATCTTGAAATACTTGCGAGCGGTTTCTTCGAGAATGCTGCACGGCACATTGGCGCCGATGTTGAACACAAATGCTTCGATAGGGCCGATCTGGCTTTCAATCTGCTCGACCAGCGCAATCACGTCCTCTTCCTTGCGCGCATCACAGGCAAAACCATGGGCTTCACCGCCCTCGGCCTTGATGGCGTCCACCAATGGCTGGAGTTTGTCCGCACTGCGCCGGGTGACACAGGCGACAAATCCTTCTTGAGCAAAACGTTTGGCAATAGCTCCACCAGTAGCATCACCGGCGCCGACAACCAGTACGACCTTCTTATTATTCATGAGGTGCTCTCTTTGCTAAACGATCGTTAACTAAACGAACGTTATGCTACGATTCGGCAGGCGTCAAGATGATCAATACAGAGGGCAAGGCAATGCGTTACTCGGCCAATCACAAACTGGAAACCAAACAGAAGCTGCTGGAAAGCAGTGCGTTGTCGGCGAAGAAGTCGGGTTTCGCAACAGTCGGTGTCGATGCCTTGATGAAGGCTATCGGCTTGAGTGGAGGGGCTTTCTACAGCCACTTTTCATCGAAGGATGAGCTGTTCGCTTCAATTGTCGAGCGTGAGCTGGTTCAAAGTCTGGAGCGATTGGGGGCGGATCAGGACCGTGACAGGCTCGAGCGTTGCCTGAAGCATTATTTGAGCATGTCCCATGTCGAACACCCGGAGTCGGGTTGCGCCTTGCCGGCATTGGGCGCCGAAATAGCCCGTTC
Organism: Pseudomonas sp. FW300-N2A2; assembly: GCF_017351735.1. Classification (NCBI taxonomy): domain Bacteria; kingdom Pseudomonadati; phylum Pseudomonadota; class Gammaproteobacteria; order Pseudomonadales; family Pseudomonadaceae; genus Pseudomonas; species Pseudomonas sp. FW300-N2A2. The sequence continues at coordinate 13,449 of NZ_JACNDU010000056.1, forward strand.
AGAAGTGCTGGTCCGGCAGCAGGCGGAGAACTGGATTTGTCGGCTACAAGAGAGTTGGGCGCGGATTCTGGAGAGCGACAGCCTGGCATGGGCGATTCTGTCGCAATGCATCGGTGCGTTGGTTGTGGCGCGAATGCTCGCCACCCCTGACATCCAGCGCACGGTACTGAAGTCCAGTTACGATGAGATCAGCCGTCAGATCGCCGGCCCGCGGACCTGAAGAGACGGCCTATTTGCAGATGACGATCATGCTGCGGCTGGTATAGCCGGCCGGGTTGAGACCAAACGGATAATCGCCAGGTTCTTCCACGCCATCCCCTGATTTCGCGATGACCTTGTATCCCTTGGGCGCACAGGAGTTGGCTGCGCTGGTGTAGCACTTGTCCCAGGATGACGACAGCCCGGAACAGTTGATATGCAATCCTTTCTTGCCACGTTTGGTATGAGTTTCCGAAGTCGCCGCGCAGCCCGCAATTGCAAGTATGGCGATCAGTATCAAAATTCGTTTCATTGCTGTCCTTATAGCGTCCCCGGATCTTTGCGCCCGGGTCTGGCCGTGTTCGCTTTAGCTTGAAGCGTTCTTATATCCCTATCGTGAAAAATCCATGTCTGACACTGGGTTACGGGCCTAAACATGGCCTAATTGCGCGGTAAATACCAGACCTTCGTCAAATCCTGTATTAATCCGCGGCAACCGCAGGTTTGCCGGCACCGCCCATGGTCATGGTCGCGCCGACGGAAGCCAGAATGATGCAGATGATAGCCATCCACTGTGACAGTGAGAGGTATTCATGGAGGAACAACAGACCTGACAGGGCACCGACCGCGGGCTCAATACTCATCAGCGTGCCGAAGGTGCGGGCTGGCATTCGGGTCAGGGCGACCATCTCCAGCGTATAGGGCAGGGCAGTGGATAACAGGGCGACGCCGATCGCTATGGGAATCAGTGATGGCGTCAGCAGCGCGGCGCCGGCATGCACAATACCGATAGGCGCTACGAACAGTGCGGCAATCATGACGCCCAGTGCAGCAGTCTGTACGCCATTGTCTGCACCGGCCTTCTGGCCGAATAGAATGTACAACGCCCAGCAGACTCCGGCCCCCAAGGCATAACCCGCACCGACCAGATCGATACCGGCAGTCGTGGCTCCCGTGGGTATCAATAACAGCAACCCGATGGCGGCCAGTGCGATCCATAAAAAGTCGATCGCGCGACGTGAGGCATAAATAGCAACCGCCAGCGGCCCGGTGAACTCCAGCGCTACCGCGATTCCCAATGGGACTGTGCGTAGGGACATATAGAAGAGGAAGTTCATGCCGCCGAGTGCCATCCCGTAGACAATGACCGTGCGCAAGGATTTCGCGGTGAGCTTCGCACGCCATGGGCGCAGCAGTATCAGCATGATTACGCTGGCGAAAATCAACCGCAAGGTCGTTGTCCCCTGCGCACCGATAACCGGGAACATGCTTTTGGCCAGGGAGGCTCCGGACTGGATCGACGCCATGGCTATCAATAGCAGGCCAACCGAGAACAGGGTCGAGGCAAGGCTGCGGGGGTGGTCATTCATTGCGTGGCATCGTCCAAGGCAGGAAACGAACGTATTGTTCTAGTGTTGGGCAATATACTGCGCATTCAAGGTGTTCGCGTCTATATATAAGCAGTGATTTTGAGCATCCTGATAGAAAGGCTAAATTAGGGGTTGACGGCAGATTCTGGAAGTCTATAATTCGCCCCACTTCCGGCGCAGTCGAAACGGAAAACTCCTTGGTAAACAAAGAGTTACACAGTTTTCGACAGCGAGTTGCTTCAGATCATCGAAGCCCAGAAGGAGTTGAAAGAGCGGTGTTGTGTGGCTCTTTTGACGGTTCGATCTTCTCGGTCGAAAGCGGAGAA
>NZ_JACNDU010000057.1:0-14727 GCF_017351735.1 Pseudomonas sp. FW300-N2A2
ACATGGCATTACTGACTGAACACGAACAACGCAAAGTCGCCGAGGCAATCGCCCGGGTCGAGCGCGACACCGATGCCGAGCTGGTGACGGTGCTTGCAGCCCGCGCCGACGACTATGCGTACATCCCGCTGCTATGGGCCAGCCTGCTGGCGCTGGTGGTGCCGGGTGTCGTGCATTATTTGACCGGCTGGCTGACCATGCACAGCCTGCTGCTGGTGCAATGGCTCACCTTCATTGTGCTGTGCCTGGTGTTCCGTATTCCGAAAGTCACCACGCACCTGATCCCGCGCTCGGTGCGTCACTGGCGCGCCTCGAACCTGGCGCGCCGGCAGTTCCTGGAGCAAAACCTGCACCACACCGTCGGCAGCACCGGCATGCTGATTTTCGTTTGCGAGGCCGAGCGCTATGTGGAAATCCTGGTGGACGAAGGTATTTCCAAACGGCTGGATAACAAAAACTGGGACGCCATTGTGGCGGCGTTCACCCAGCAGGTGAAACAGGGGCAGACGTTGCAGGGCTTTGTGACGTGCGTGGAAGCGTGCGGTGAGCTGCTCAAGGTGCACGTGCCGGTGACGCATGTGCGCAATGAGCTGCCGAACCGGTTGGTGGTTCTAGGCTGAATTCCTGGCCGCGACGCTTTCCCTGTGGGAGCGGGCTTGCTCGCGAAGGCGTCGTGTCAGCCGGCATCAATGTTGGATTGAGCACCGCCTTCGCGAGCAAGCCCGCTCCCACAGGGGATGTGTGCCGTTCGGGAAATTAGCCGTGCCCTGAACGGCCATCCCCCCTAAAATACCCGCCATTCCCGATTCGCTCCGCCCGAGGCCGTTTTTTCCATGTCCGTCACCGCCACTCCCGCCAGCCTCGCGCCGGATCACCACGCCCAGTTCATCGACCTGCTGCAAACCAGCCTCGACGCCAATGCCTTCATCAAACTGGTGCTGGCCAAGTACGTCGGCACCGAAGCGGATCTGCAACGGCTGATCATCAAGCAACTGACGGTCAAGGATCAGCCTTGCCTGTCCTTCGTCTACCGCTACAAAACCCGCGACATCACCAAGAACCTGCCGCTGGCCGAGGGCGTGGCGACCATCGCCGCGTTGCTGCCGGCCTCGTTCAAAAATGCGCATTTGTTGTCGCTGACCGACGAAGCCCAGCTCGAATACAGCAAAAAGGGCAAGTCTTCGCTGTTCAAGAGCAAACCTCAGCAATTGCGTGAAGTGCCGTCCGCCGAGCACAACCGCGAGAAAATCCGCTTCCTCGACCTCAGCCGACCGTTCCTCGCCGACCTCGGTGTGACCAACAGCAAGCACGAGCTGATCCCGGCGATGTCGCGCAAGTGGAAGCAGATCAACAAGTTCATCGAAGTCTTCAGCCATGCCCTGACCACCTCGCCGCTGGCACTGGACAAACCGGTGCGGGTCGCGGACTTCGGTTCGGGCAAGGGCTACCTGACGTTCGCGATCCACGACTATTTGCGCAACACCTTGAACGCCGAAGGTGAAGTGACCGGCGTCGAGCTGCGCGAAGAGATGGTCAACCTGTGCAACGCCGCCGCGGCGAAACTGGAACACCCGGGGCTGGTGTTCAAGTGCGGTGACGTGCGCAGCGTGGCGCCGAGCGAGCTGGACGTGATGATCGCGCTGCATGCCTGCGACATCGCCACTGATTATGCGATCCACACCGGCATTCGTTCCGGCGCGTCGATCATCATGTGCTCGCCGTGCTGCCACAAGCAGATCCGCCTGCAAATCCAGAGCCCGGCGCTGCTCAAGCCGATGCTGCAATACGGTTTGCACCTGGGTCAGCAAGCGGAAATGGTCACCGACAGTTTGCGTGCGTTGTTCCTTGAAGCTTGCGGTTATGAAACCAAGGTGTTCGAGTTCATCTCACTGGACCACACCAACAAGAACAAGATGATCCTGGCGGTCAAGCGCGCCGAGCCGGTGGACCCGGCGCAGTTGTTGGTGAAGATTCAGGAGCTGAAGGATTTCTACCACATCACCGAACATTGCCTGGAAACCCTGCTGCGCGCTGACAATTACCTCTGAAACACCTTGTAGGAGCCGGCTTGCCGGCGATGGCGATTTCACGGACGCCATCGCCGGCAAGCCGGCTCCTACAGGATTGAGTTGTGTCAGTGCATTCGGAGGCGGTCAGGGTTATGCAGTGGCAATACGTGCAGGTTTGACCGTCGTTTTACGCCCCAACATCACCGTCACGATCACCCCGGCAGCAAACAGCCAGGTGATCGGCTCGATGTGTTCACCGAAGAACAACGCCGAAAACGCGATGGTGAAGAAGATCTGCAACAGCTGGATCTGACTGACCCGGGCAATGCCACCCATGGCCAACCCGGCGTACCAGGCGAAGAAGCCGATGAACTGCGAGAACAGCGAAACATAACCAAAGGCCCACCAGGTCTTGGCCGAAATTTCGCCCTGGTGTTGCAGCGCCAGGTACACCACCGGTCCGATCAACAGCGGCGTCGACAACACCAGCGCCCAGCAGATCACCTGCCAGCCACCCATCTCCTTGGCCAAACGCCCCCCTTCGGCATACCCCAGACCGCCCACGGCAATCGCGCCGAGCATCAGCAAATCACCGGCCTGAATGCTCCCGGCACCGCTGATCAACGCGTAACCCAGCACCAGCGCACTGCCCAGCGCGGCGCAGGCCCAGAAGGCTTTCGACGGGCGTTCGTGGGACAACCACGCGGCGTACAGCGCCACGCACAAGGGTTGCAGGCCGTTGACCAGTGCGCCGTGGGACGCGGGCAAGGTTTGCATCGCCCAGGCGGATAAAACCGGGAAGCCGAGGATCACGCCGGCGATCACCAGCGTCAGGCCTTTGACCTGTTTCCAGGTCGGCCATTTTTCCCGGCGCCACAGCAACAACAGCGCCGCCGGAATCGCCGCGAACAGCGCACGGCCGAGGCCGTTGAGCAACGGATGGAGTTCCTGCACGACGATCCGTGTGAAGGGCAGGGTCAGGCTGAAAATCACAACGCCGAGCAGGCCGAGGGCCATGCCGGTGTTTTCGCGCGTGGACATGAGGGCAACCAGAATCGAGGGTGGTGGGAAGTGTCTTCATCTAGCCATAAATCCGGTGGGGGCCGCTGTTACAGCTAGGCGCAGAGTTATCCGTACAGTTGAGGACGCCTTCGCGGGCAAGCCTCGCTCCTACAGGGATCACGCATAACCTGTAGGAGCGAGGCTTGCCCGCGAAGAACGATAACGCCGTAGTAGCTGGTTATTACCCGCCCCTCTGGATAACGACTACCTTGAATACTCCTAAGCATTTCCCCAGAGGAGTCCTCCCCATGGCTGCCAAGAAAATCCTGATGCTGGTCGGCGATTACGTCGAAGACTACGAAGTGATGGTGCCGTTCCAGGCATTGCTGATGGTCGGCCACACGGTGCACGCCGTCTGCCCGGACAAATCCGCCGGCCAGACCGTGCGCACGGCGATCCACGACTTCGAAGGCGACCAGACCTACAGCGAAAAGCCCGGTCATCTGTTTGCCTTGAACTTCGATTTTGCCAAGGTTGCTGAAGCCGACTACGACGCGCTGCTGATCCCCGGCGGTCGTGCCCCGGAATACCTGCGCCTGAACGAAAAAGTCCTGGAACTGGTGCGTGCCTTCGACAAGGCCGGAAAACCGATCGCCGCCGTGTGCCACGGTGCGCAATTGCTGGCGGCGGCAGGCATTCTGGAAGGTCGCGAGTGCAGCGCCTACCCGGCTTGCGCACCTGAAGTGCGCTTGGCCGGCGGTACGTTTATCGATATCCCGGTGACGGAAGGTCACGTTCAAGGCAATCTGGCCACTGCTCCGGCCTGGCCGGCCCACCCGAGCTGGCTCGCCGGTTTCCTCGGGTTGCTGGGCACCAAAATCACGCTGTAACGAGGGACTTTTTCATGTGCGAGCTCTACGTCAAGGCCGACCCGATTCTCTACGAATCGCGCTCCCGCTCGCTGCGCATCTGCGGGGTGGTCACCACCCTGCGGCTGGAGAATCAGTTCTGGGACATCCTCAGCGAAATCGCCGAGGTCGACGGCATGACCACCAACCAGTTGATCGCCAAGCTGTATGAAGAGGTGATGGATTACCGCGGGGAAGTGGTGAATTTTGCTTCGTTCTTGCGGGTGAGTTGTACGCGGTATTTGTCGCAACGGCGGGTGCAGGCGCCGGAGTTGTCGGTGGTTCGTACTGCGGTGAAATAGCGTAGACCGTGTCGACCCCATCGCGAGCAGGCTCGCTCCCACATTGGAATGCGTTCCCCTGTGGGAGCGAGCCTGCTCGCGATGGGGCCGGTTCAGGCGACAAAAATCCATGGCTGGTCTTTACTCTGAAGCGCGAAACCCCTCAATCGCCAAGGAGAAAAATTATGTCTGGATGGTATGAGTTGAGCAAAACCAGCAACGACCAGTTTCGCTTCGTGCTGAAAGCGGCGAATGCCGAAACCATTCTGAACAGCGAGCAGTACACCACTCGCAGCGCCGCCGAAAACGGCATCGCCTCAGTGCAGAAGAACAGCCCGCTGGATGAGCGCTACGAGAAAAAGACCACCAAGGATGGCCATCCGTATTTCAACCTCAAGGCCGCCAACCACGAGATCATCGGCAGCAGCGAGGCCTATTCTTCCGAGGCTGCGCGGGAAAAAGGCATCGCCAGCGTGAAGACCAACGGCCCGACCACCGTGATCAAGGACAAGACCTTGCCGGTGCTTTGAGCACATCTTCCAGACCCAATACAAATCCACTGTGGGAGCTAGCCTGCTAGCGATGGCTGCTGAACATTCGACGAAGATGTTGAATGTCAGGCCGCTATCGCTAGCAGGCTAGCTCCCACATTGGTTTTTTGTGAACTTCGAGATCAGCGCAATGCTTTCAACAAGGTTTGTAACTGACCAAGGCCATCCTCACCCAACGGAAACACCGGCAACCGTGGATCCCCCACTTCCAGCCCGGTCGCACGCAAGCCGGCCTTGATCGTCGCCGGCAACCCACCCTTCAAAATGAAGTCCAGCAACGGCAACTGGCGATAGAACAGTTCACGCGCCTTGCTCAGATCATTGGCCAAAACCGCTTCATACAAATCGAGATTGAGCTGCGCAATCAGGTTCGGCGCCGCCGTGCACCAGCCTTTCGCCCCGGCGGCAAACGCCTCCAGCGCCAGCGGATTGCAGCCGTTGTAGAACGGCACCTGACCTTCGCCGAGCCGTTGCAATTGGTGCATGCGCTGGATGTCGCCGGTGCTCTCCTTGACCATGGTCACGTTGTCCACGGTGTTGACGATGCGCAGGATCAGGTCGACCGACATGTCCGTGCCGCTGGTGGCCGGGTTGTTGTAGAGCATGATCGGTACGCCGATGCTGTCGCCGATGGCGCGGTAGTGGGCGAGGATTTCCGCTTCGCTGAGTTTCCAGTAAGACGTCGGCAAGACCATCACCACGTCGGCGCCATGGGCTTCGGCGAAACGTGCGCGGCGCACCGCTTTGGCGGTGGTCAGGTCGGATACGCTGACGATGGTCGGCACCCGTTTGGCCACGTGCTTGATGCTGAACTCGCTGACCTGGTCCCACTCCGCGTCGCTCAGGTAAGCGCCTTCGCCGGTGCTGCCCAGCGGCGCGATCGAGTGGACGCCGTCGTCGATCAGGCGGTCGATGGAACGTCCGAGCGCGTCGAGATCGACGCCTTCGCCATTGGCGGTGAACGGGGTGATGGTGTAGCCGATGATGCCGTGAATCGTTGGGGTCGACATGGCGACGCTCCTCTTGAAAATGCGTGGGTTCAGTTCAGGCAATCGGCGTGTTGGCGCAGGTTCTGCCGAGCGTAGTAGTTGAACGCGGCGCCATGGCGTTTGGGTTTCGAGATCCAGTCGTGGGCTTCACGGCCCAGTTCCGGAATGATCGGCTTGATGGTCCCGGCGCTCATGGCCAACAGTTGCAGCTTCGCGGCGCGTTCGATCAGTTGCGCGATCACGCAGGCTTCCTCGATGGTCGTGCCGGTGGACAACTGACCGTGGTGCGACAGCAGGACCGCGCGCTTGTCGCCGAGGGCGCCGGCAATCAGCTCGCCTTCTTCGTTACCGACCGGCACACCCGGCCAGCCTTCGAGAAACGCGCAATCGTCGTAGAGCGGGCAGAGGTCCATGTGGGAAATCTGCAGCGGCACTTCGAGCATCGACAGCGCCGCGACGTGCGTCGGGTGCGTGTGAATGATGCAGTTCACGTCCGGCCGGGCGCGGTACACCCAACTGTGGAAACGGTTGGCCGGGTTGGGCATGCCGTGGCCTTCAAGCACTTCCAGGTCTTCGTTGACCAGCAGCAGGTTGCTGGCGGTGATTTCGTCGAAACCCAGGCCCAGTTGTTGAGTGTAGTAAGTGCCGGGCTGCGGGCCACGGGCGGTGATCTGCCCGGCCAGGCCGGAGTCGTGGCCGTGCTCGAACAGAATGCGGCAGGTCAGGGCCAGCTTTTGCCGGTCGGTCCACGTATTATCTGCCAGGGTATTTTGCATCTGGGTCAGCGCTTGCTTGACCAGTTGCTCTTTGGGTAATGCTAAGGTCTTGGCCATATCGGTGTCCTTTGGGTGGTTCAATGGACGTCGGATTTGCCGTTCACTCGTTGCTCGCAAGGCCTTGGTGAATGCAAATGACACAAATGATGCTATATGACACTTTGTGTCATTGGCAAGGATGAATCGTTGCCTCCTCGATGGATTAATCGTTCTGCATGTCTATCCGTTTGAAATTACTGAGAAAAAAACTGGGCGTGACGCTTGAGGCCCTGGCTGAAAAATCCGGGATGACCAAGAGCTATCTGTCGAAAGTCGAGCGCGGGTTGAATACGCCGTCCATCGCGGCTGCGCTGAAGCTGGCCAAGGCGCTGAACGTCAAGGTCGAGGAATTGTTCTCCGAAGACAGCGTCAGCCTCGACAGCTACAGCCTGGTGCGCAGCCATGAACGTCAGTCGTTGGCGGCCAATGATGAGAGCCCCGGCTATGCGGTGCTGGCGCATCAGGTGAGTGAGCGCAGTCTGCTGCCGTTCATCATTTATCCGCCGTTCGAATTCGCGGACAAAACCTTCAAGGAACATGTGGGGGAGGAGTTTCTGTTTGTCCACGAAGGGCAGGTGGAAGTGGACTTCATGAACGAGCGCGTGCTGCTAGAGCGCGGTGATGCGCTGCACTTCAATGCGCAGAAACCGCACCGGATCCGCTCAGTGGGCGAGGTTCAGGCGCAGTTGCTGGTGGTGGTGCATAGCGCAGAAGAGTGAGCTGCATAACACCGCATACCCCTGTAGGAGCCAGCTTGCTGGCGATAGCGGTGGGTCAATCAACATCTGCATTGACTGACCCACCGCCATCGCCAGCAAGCCGGCTCCTACAAAATCGGTGTTACACCTCGACGGGAACGGTGAGCTTGGGACTTCCAAGCGCATGCGTCTTCGAATCAAAAAACCGCAGCTCTGATCCGGTCCCCTCAAACACCTTCGCGTAATGCCGTTTCTGATGCTGGATAAACGCCTTGCTGCGCGGATAAGTCGAAATCGCCACCACCTTGGGTTTCGCCTGGCGCAGCGCATGAATGATGTGGCTGTCCTGCTCGCCCAACGCATGCCCGAAGACGCACAAGCCCTCGGCATGCCCCAATAACTGGTCATAGCAAAACGACAGATAATCCGAGCTGCGGATGGTCTTGAGCTTGTCTGCGCTCGGCCCTTCGTTCACAAACAGCGGCACGTCATCCAGCGTCTTGATCGTGTTGTTGATCGCAAAGCTGCCCAGCAGCGTGCCTTCGGTCGACATCAGTTTGCGTGCCGTGCCGTCCTGATTGCGTACCAGATGCAACCCACCGTGCAGGTACAGCAGACGGGTTTTATCGGTCGCCGTGGCGCTCAAATCAAACCCTGGCTCGGCCCCCTGGAACAGGTCGGTGATCGCATCCGGCTGGTGCTGGATCGCCCAGTAGTTGAGCAAGTCATAATTGGTGGTGAACACCGTCCGGTAACGGCCCAGTTCCTGATTGATCGTCGCCAGTGTCGAAGGCACCACCAGTCGCCACGGGATGTGCACCGCGTGCACGGTGTTGATCAGCGCTTCCTTGATCGCGTAGTAGCGATTGCGCGGCGCGGCGGAGCTGACGGCCAGGGCCTTGTTCACCCGGCTGGTGGTTTTCAGCGCCCCCAGCACCTGCTCGAAACTGCGCGTTTGCATCGCGTCGAACACGCTGAGTTCGGACTGGCTCAGGGGTTTTTCTTCGACGGTGCGGGCGTTTTCGAACAGCGAGTCGTAGCCGAAATCGTCCCAGACCGCGCGGCTGGCGCCGTTGCCCACCAGCAGGCCACTGATCGAGGCGGTGGCGCGCAGGGCGTTCCAGTCTTCAAGTTGGGCATCGACATCCTGGAAATCGGTCATTGCGGTCGTCGTCTCAAAAAGCAAAAGGTCGGATGGGCGGCGACTTTATCACGACCCGGACTTGAGCCAGATCAAGTTAACGCCGCGCCGATGGGTCGATCCTGTGGGTATCCGCCGGATCGAACCACCGATACGGCCCAGACCTGGAGATTCGCCATGAGCAGCACGTTTTTCATCCCCGCCGTGAACATCATGGGTATTGGTTGCCTCGACGAGGCCATGGACGCCATCGGCAAGTACGGTTTTAAAAAGGCGCTGATCGTCACCGACGCCGGGCTGGCCAAGGCGGGCGTGGCTGCGATGATCGCCGAGAGGCTGGCAATGAAAGACATCGACTCGGTCATCTTCGACGGCGCCAAGCCCAACCCGAGCATCGCCAACGTCGAGAGCGGACTGGGCCTGCTCAAGGAAAGTCGCTGTGATTTCGTGGTGTCGCTGGGCGGTGGTTCGCCCCACGACTGCGCCAAAGGCATCGCGTTGTGCGCGACCAATGGCGGGCAGATTCGCGATTACGAAGGCGTCGATCAATCCGAGAAGCCGCAACTGCCGTTGATCGCCATCAACACCACCGCCGGCACCGCCAGCGAGATGACGCGCTTCTGCATCATCACTGACGAAACCCGTCACGTGAAAATGGCCATCGTCGACCGCAACGTCACGCCGCTGCTGTCGGTCAACGACCCGGCGCTGATGGTCGCCATGCCCAAAAGCCTGACCGCCGCCACCGGCATGGACGCGCTGACCCACGCCATCGAAGCCTACGTGTCCACCGCCGCCAACCCGATCACCGACGCCTGCGCGCTGAAGGCGATGACGCTGATCAGCAGCAACCTGCGCCTGGCCGTGCGCGATGGCAGCGACCTGGCCGCGCGGGAAAACATGGCTTACGCACAGTTCCTCGCGGGCATGGCGTTCAACAATGCGTCCCTTGGCTACGTGCATGCGATGGCCCACCAATTGGGTGGTTTCTACGACTTGCCCCATGGCGTCTGTAACGCCGTGCTGTTGCCGCATGTGCAAAGTTTCAACGCGCTGGTGTGCGCCGAGCGCCTGACCGACGTGGCCCACGCAATGGGCGCCGATATTCGCGGCTTCAGCCCGGAAGAGGGCGCGCAGGCAGCCATCACGGCGATCCGCAGCCTGGCCAGGGATGTGGAAATTCCCGCCGGGTTACGTGAACTCGGCGCCCGCCTCAACGACATCCCGACGCTCGCCAGCAACGCCTTGAAAGACGCGTGCGGCGTGACCAACCCACGTGCAGCGGATCAGCGGCAGATCGAAGAGATTTTCCGCAGCGCGTTTTGACGGTCGCACGGTTCGGGCGCAAAGGACGCTATGCTGCGTCTTCGCCCGAACCGACATCGCCGAGCCCTCCATGCTGCAAAAAAGCCTGATCCGCCGTCTCGATCTGATGACCCTTCAGCTGTTCGTCGCCGTCCACGAAGAAGGCACGCTGACCCGTGCCGCTGCGCGCGAAGCGATTGCGGTGTCGGCGGCGAGCAAGCGGTTGATGGAGTTGGAGGAGGCGCTGGGCATCAGTCTGTTTGTGCGTCAGGCCAAAGGCATGACCCTGACTCCGGCCGGCGAAACCCTGTTGCACCACGCTCGGCAGATGTTGTTCAACGTCGAGAAAATGGGCCTGGAGTTAGGTGAGCACAGCCACGGTATTCGCGGCTATGTGCGGATGCTCGCCAACCTGTCGGCGATCATTCAATTCCTGCCGGAAGACCTGCGGGACTTTTCCGAACGTCATCCGCAGGTCAAGACCGACCTCGAAGAACGCCCCAGCAGCGGGGTGATTCAAGGGGTGCTGGATGGCGTGGCGGACCTCGGGATCTGTTCCAGCGACAGCGATGTGAAAGGTCTGCACAGCGTGCTGTATCGCCAGGACAAACTGGTGGTGCTGATGCTGCCGGATCATCCCTTGGCCAGCCGTTCAAGCCTGGCGTTCGCCGATACGCTGGACAGCGATTACGTCGGCCTGCACGCCGCCAGTTCCATCAACATGCGCACCCACGCGGCCGCGCGGCAGGCGGGCAAAGTGCTGCGGCTGCGGATTCATGTGCCGGGGTTCGATGCGATGTGCCGGATGGTCCAGGCCAACATGGGCATCGGGATTTTGCCGCAGAAGGCTTACGAGTTGTTTGGCCGGGCGCTGGGGTTGCATGCGCTGCCGTTGACGGATGACTGGTCGGATCGGGCGTTGATCATCGTCGTGCGCGATGAAGCGGCGTTGTCGCCGGTGAGCCGGATGTTGTTTGAGCAGTTGCGCGGGGCGGTTTGATTATTATCGATTGGATGGGCCGGCCCTTTCGCGAGCAAGCCCGCTCCCACATTGGAATGCGATCTAATGTGGGAGCGGGCTTGCTCGCGAAGGCGGCCCTGAGGTCGCGACAATCTTCCAGAGCGTTCGCGTTTGGCGAACGCCCGTTGCCAACTGAAGGTTGGATTCCATTCCCCTCGCTCCTCTAGCCTTGGCGCATATTCCAAGAATAAGAGGTACCCCGCGATGACTGCCCCCCTGAGCGCAATCAAAGTGATCGAAATCGGCACGCTGATCGCCGCGCCGTTCGCCGCGCGCATGCTCGCCGAGTTCGGCGCCGAAGTGATCAAGATCGAAGCCATGGGCCAGGGCGACCCCCTGCGCAAATGGCGCAAGCTGCACGAGGGCACCTCGCTGTGGTGGTACCTGCAATCGCGCAACAAGAAGTCCCTGGCGCTGAACCTGAAATCCCCTGAAGGCATTGAACTGGTCAAGCAACTGGCTACCAGCGCCGACGTGCTGATCGAAAACCTGCGCCCCGGCGCCCTGGAAAAACTCGGTCTGGGCTGGGACGTGCTGCACGCGCTCAATCCCAACCTGACGCTGGTACGCATTTCCGGTTACGGCCAGACCGGCCCCTACCGCGACCGCCCGGGTTTCGGCGCGATCGGCGAAGCGATGGGCGGCATTCGCTACACCACCGGCACCCCCGGTTCGCCGCCGGCGAGGGTGGGTGTCAGCCTCGGTGATTCCCTGGCGTCTTTGCACGCGGTGATTGGTGCGTTGATGTCGCTGCTGCGGGTCAAGACTGGGCAGGGCGGGGGGCAAGTGGTCGATGTGTCGCTGGCCGAAAGCGTGTTCAATGTCATGGAAAGCCTGGTGCCGGAATACGACATGCTCGGTCATGTCCGTGAACGTAGCGGCGGCGCCTTGCCGGGCATCGCGCCGTCCAACACCTACCTGACGGCCGATGGCGCCTACGTGGTGATCGCCGGTAACAGCGACCCGATCTACAAACGATTGATGGAAGTGATCGGTCGCCGCGATCTGGCCGAAGCGCCAGAGTTTGCCCACAACGATGGCCGCGCCTTGAAAAGTAATGTGCTCGACGCCGCCATCACCCACTGGACCAGCAGCCTGCCCATCGATGACGTGCTGGCGGCCCTGGAAGCCGCTGAAGTACCGGCCGGGCGCATCTATTCCGTGGCCGACATCGTCGCCGACCCGCACTATCAGGCGCGGGACATGTTGCTCAGCGCCGACCTGCCCGGTGGCGCGAAAGTGAAGATGCCGGGCATCGTGCCCAAACTTTCCGAAACCCCCGGCGGCGTGAACTGGTCGGGGCCGGGCTTGGGCCAGCACACCGACGGGATTCTCGCGGGGCTGGGCCTGACGGATGCGGACATCGAACGCCTGAAAACTGAAGGGGTGGTGCAATGATCACTGATTTTTCCGAGACCCTGATCGTTCAGGAAGTCTCCCCGCGCGACGGCTTGCAGATAGAGCCGACCTGGGTGGAAACCGCCGACAAGATTGCCCTGATCGATCAGCTGTCGCTGGCTGGATTCAGCCGCATCGAAGCCGGCTCGTTCGTGTCGCCCAAAGCCATTCCCGCCCTGCGCGATGGCGAGCTGGTGTTCAAGGGCATTACCCGCCAACCGGGGGTGATCTATGTCGCGTTGATCCCCAACCTCAAGGGCGCGCAACGGGCGTTGGCGTGCCGCGCCGATGAGCTGAACCTGGTGATGTCCGCCAGCCAGACTCACAACCTGGCCAACATGCGCATGCGTTGCGAGGCTTCATTGGCCGCATTCGGCGAGATCGTGCAATACGTGGGTGACACCAAGGTGCGATTGAACGGCAGCATCGCCACCACTTTCGGTTGCCCGTTCGAGGGCAAGATCGATGAGGACCGCGTGCTGCAAATCGTCGATGAATATCAGGAGCTCGGGATTCAGGGCGTCACCCTGGCGGACACCACTGGCATGGCCAATCCGCGGCAGGTGGATCGGCTGGTGCGGCGGGTGTTGCAGCGGGTTTCGCCAGCGGATTTGACCCTGCATTTCCACAACACCCGCGGCCTCGGCTTGTGCAACGTGCTGGCGGCTTACGAGGCGGGTGCCCGACGTTTCGACGCGGCCCTCGGCGGGCTCGGCGGTTGCCCGTTCGCACCCGGCGCCTCGGGCAATATCTGCACCGAAGACCTGGTCAACCTGTGCGATGAAATCGGCATTCATACCGGCATCGATCTGCCGTTGTTGTTGAACTTGTCGCGAGGATTACCCGCGCTGCTCGGCCACGAAGTCCCCGGCCAACTGGCCAAGGCCGGCCGCAATTGCGACCTGCACCCGTTGCCTTCCTGACCACACCGAATCCCCTTGTAGGAGCCGGCTTGCCGGCGATGAGGCCGGAAAATCCAATATAGGTGTCTCCTGACCCACCGCCATCGCCAGCAAGCTGGCTCCTACAGAAAACAGCATCCCAACCAGACAACAAAAACAATCGGACACCCACGGGAAGTCCGCCTGGAGAAAGCACCATGAGCCTCAATGTACTGGAGGCGGGCGCGAGCCCGTCCGTTAGCCACGACGAAGAAAAAGCCCTGGTCAGCAAAGTCGCCTGGCGCCTGATGCCGCTGATCATGGTCTGCTACTTGTTCGCCTTTTTCGACCGCATCAACATCAGCTTCGCCAAGTTCCAGTTGCAGGCCGACCTGAGCCTGAGCGACACCGCGTACGGCCTCGGCGCCGGGCTGTTCGTGGTCGGTTACGTGATCTTCGAAGTGCCGAGCAACATGATGCTGTACAAGGTCGGCGCCCGGCGCTGGATCGCCCGAATCATGATGTACTGGGGCCTTGCGACGGCGGCGATGGTCTTCGTCAACAGCGAATGGCAGTTCTACGCGTTGCGCTTCGTGATCGGCGCGATGGAAGCGGGTTTTGCGCCGGGCGTGCTGTATTACCTGACGCTGTGGTTCCCGCAGCATTATCGTGGGCGCATCACCTCGATGCTGTTCCTGTCATCAGCATTTGCCGGGCTGGTCGGTGCACCGTTCTCCGGGTTGGTGCTGCAACACCTCGATGGTTTCCTGGACATGCGCGGCTGGCATTGGCTGTTTCTGCTCGGCGGCGTGCCCTGCATCGGCCTCGGTTTGCTGGTGCTGACCTTGCTCAAGGACCGCATCGAAGACGCCCATTGGCTGACACCGTCGGAGAAGACGTTGCTGACCAGCCGCATCGCCCACCACGAACCGCACAAGAGCGGTGGCTCGCTGCTCGCCGCGCTGCGGATTCCCGGTTTTCTCACGCTGGGCCTGATCTACTTCCTGATTCAGGTGGCGTCCTACGGCTTGAACTTCTGGGCACCGCAACTGATCCGCAGTGCAGGCACCGAGAGCCCGGTGATGATCGGTTTGCTGACGGCGATTCCGTACATCTGCGGCGCGATCAGCATGGTGGTGATCGGGCGGTTGTCCGACTCGACCGGCGAGCGGCGCAAGTTTGTCGCCGGGCTGGTGGCGGTGGGCGCGCTGGGGTTCTTCTGTGCCGGGATCTTCGCCAACCACACGACCTTCCTGATCGTCGCGCTGGGCTTGCTCGGCGCCGGGATCATCGCCTCGATTCCGAGCTTCTGGACCCTGCCACCGAAACTGCTGGCCGGTGCCGGCGCAGGGGCTGCGGGCGGGATCGCGGTGATCAACACCCTCGGCCAGTTCGGCGGCATCGTCAGCCCGGTCATGGTCGGGCGCATCAAAGACCTGACCGGCAGCACCACACCGGCGCTGTACGTCATCGGCGTCTGCGCGCTGATCGCGGTTGCGCTGTTGTTGTGGGGGTTGCCGCAAAAACTGCGCACACTCGACAAGTTCTAGGGAAGTCCACAACCCTGTAGGAGCCGGCTTGCCGGCGATGGGTCCCTCGAAAACCGCATTGCAACTTCAGACCGCAATCGCTGGCAAGCCAGCTCCTACAAGACCGCGGCGTTCAGGTAATAACAATCGCTCCCAAAACACGCACAACCCTGTAGGAGCCGGCTTGCCGGCGATGGGG
>NZ_JACNDU010000058.1:0-10982 GCF_017351735.1 Pseudomonas sp. FW300-N2A2
GCTTGGTTACTTGGCGCTTCTCCAAGTGACTCGCCGTAAGGGCGAAACCAATAGCCGCCATCACCACAGAAACGGATATGTACTCAATCAACCACCACCAACATCCCCCCCACAACCACCGCCAACACCAACGCCCAACTCACCAACAACCGACGCCACAATCGCGGCGCATGGCGCATTTCCATAAAGCCATCGGTAATCAACCAGGCCTTGACAACCGCCACCAGCAAAATGGCCACGGACAACACCCCTGTCGCCCCCGACTGCGCCAGCAACACAGTGCTTACGCTCAGCGTGGCCAGCGCTGCCCAGCAGACAAACAAAAACCTGGAAGCAGACATGAAAACCTCATCAACCCAGCACGTAAACCAGCGGAAACAACACCACCCAGATCAGATCAACCATGTGCCAATACAACACGCCGGATTCGAATCCGCTGCGATTACTGGCGTCGTACAACCCACGACGGCAACGCTCGGCCAGCCATCCGAGGATGAACATGCCAAGCAACACATGAAGAAAATGAAACCCGGTGAGGATCCAGTACAGCGTGAAAAACGTGTTGTGCTCCATGCCCAGCCCCGAGGCCAGCAAGTGTCGGTACTCGGTGACTTTCAACACCACATAGACACTGGCGACGAGCAACGCCGCCAGCAACCAGACAGCGCCGTGGCGAGGCCGTGAGCGCCTGACTTGCGCCTGCGCCAGCGCCGCGAACAGCCCGGCGGTGAGCAGGCTCAGGGTCATCGCCAGACCGGTCGACGTGTTCAGCAACAGACGACTTTCGCTGAACAGCTGCGGCTTGAGTGCCTGGGTCACGGCGAACGCCAGAATCAGAATGGCAAACACCGACAGCTCGGCGAGAATGAAAAACCACATCGCCAGATCGCCCGGCAAATGCCTGGGCGCAACGCCGCCGGGCTCAACCGAAGTGGACATCAACCACGTCCATCAGCGCCGCAACGGTCAGCGGATCGTCGCTCAATGGTTCGGCCAGGCAGGCCATGCACGCCTCACGCGGGCTCATGCCGGCGCGGATCATTCGTGCGGTGAAAATCAGCAACCGCGTCGAAGCGACTTCCTCCAGATCATGCTGATCGAGCCGCCGTAGCGCCTGCCCCAGCCTGACCACTTGCGCCGCCAGCGCGCTGTCCACCTGAGCCTCGCGGGCAACAATGCGCTCCTCTTCGGCCACCGGCGGGTAATCGAAACGCATCGCCACGAAGCGTTGTCGGGTACTGGGCTTCATGCCTTTGAGCAGGTTCTGGTAACCGGGGTTGTAGGACACCACCAGCATGAAGGACGGCGGCGCCTGCAACACCTCGCCGGTGCGCTCCAGGAACAATTCGCGACGATCGTCGGCCAGCGGATGCAACACCACCACGGTGTCCTGGCGCGCCTCGACCACTTCGTCGAGATAACAAATGCCGCCTTCACGCACCGCGCGGGTCAGCGGTCCGTCCTGCCACCAGGTGCCCTGGGCACCGATCAGATGGCGACCGATCAAGTCAGCCGCGCTCAGGTCGTCGTGGCACGCCACGGTGTACAGCGGCAAGTTCAACCGATGCGCCATGTGCTGGACGAAACGGGTCTTGCCGCAACCGGTCGGCCCCTTGATCAGCACCGGCATGCCGTGTTGCCAGGCCTGCTCGAACAGCGCCTCCTCATTGTTGAGCGGTTGATAGAAGGGTTCGGCCTTGTGTTCGCCAGACGGGAGATGGTCCATGGGGCACCTGATTCAACAACAGAATTGAGGGACACGCTACGGACCCCTGCGACAACCTGGCAAGTGACATGGCCGACAAACTTGATCGCCGTCAAGCGGGCATTGGCCTGCTCGGGCATAGCCTTGCAGCGCACTAAGAACCTGCGTCCTGCGCTGTCGTTCCAGCGCATCGCAAAGGTCTTGCCTGAGGAGAAATGGAATGCTGATCAGCAATAGAAAAACGTTTGCTCTGACCGTCGCCACCCTGTGTTCGACACTGGCCTTTGCGGTGTCTCACGCAGCCAGAGCCAACGAGCCCGCCGCCACACCGCCCATGGTCAAAACCGCTGGCGCTCCCGATATGAGCCGGGCCGAGTTCGATTCATCCAAGGAAATCTACTTCCAGCGCTGCGCCGGCTGTCACGGCGTGCTGCGCAAAGGGGCGACCGGCAAGCCGCTGACCCCGGACATCACCCAGTCGCGCGGGCAACCGTTCCTGGAGGCCTTGATTACCTACGGTTCACCGGCAGGCATGCCGAACTGGGGGACGTCCAATGCCCTGACCAAGGAGCAAATCACGGCCATGGCCAAGTTCGTTCAGCACACGCCGCCGACACCACCGGAATGGGGCATGGCCGAGACGCTGAAAACCTGGAAGGTGCTGGTCAAACCCGAGGATCGTCCGAAAAAACAACTGAGCAAACTTGACCTGCCCAACCTGTTTTCGGTGACGTTGCGCGATGACGGCAAGATTGCCCTGATCGACGGCGACAGCAAGAAAATCGTCAAGCTGATCGAGACCGGTTATGCGGTGCACATCTCGCGGATCTCCGCCTCGGGCCGCTACTTGCTGGTGATTGGCCGCGACGCCCGGATCGACATGATCGACCTGTGGCCGGTGGAGCCGACCAAGGTCGCCGAAGTCAAAGTGGGCATCGAAGCGCGCTCGGTCGAGACCTCCAAATTCAAAGGCTACGAAGACAAGTACACCATCGCCGGTTCCTATTGGCCGCCGCAATTCACCATCATGGACGGCGAAACCCTGGAGCCGAAGCAGATCGTCTCGACACGCGGCATGACCGTCGACAAGCAGGAATATCACCCTGAGCCGCGTGTCGCGGCGATCATCGCGTCCCACGAATGGCCGGAGTTCATCGTCAACGTCAAGGAAACCGGCAAGGTCATGCTGGTCAATTACCAGGACATCAAGAACCTCACCGTCACCTCCATCGACGCCGCGCCGTTCCTGCATGACGGCGGTTGGGACAGCACGCACCGCTACTTCATGACCGCCGCCAACAACTCCAACAAAGTCGCCGTGATCGACTCCAAGGAGCGCAAGTTGACCGCGCTCGTGGACGTCGGCAAAACCCCGCACCCTGGGCGCGGCGCCAACTTCGACCACCCAACCTACGGACCGGTCTGGGCCACCAGCCACCTGGGCGACGAAGGCATCTCGCTGATCGGCACCGACCCGGTCAAACACGCGCAATACGCCTGGAAACAGGTCGCCTCGATCAAGGGCCAGGGCGGTGGATCGCTGTTCATCAAGACCCACCCCAACTCCCGTCACCTGTACGTCGACACCACCCTCAACCCGGACGCAAAACTCAGTCAGTCGGTGGCGGTGTTCAACATCGACAAGCTCGACGCCGGCTACACCGTGCTGCCCATCGCCGAATACGCAGGCATCAAGCAAGGGGCGATGCGCGTCGTGCAACCGGAATACAACAAGGCCGGCGATGAAGTCTGGTTCTCCGTGTGGAGCGGCCAGGCCGACGAATCGGCGCTGGTGGTGATCGACGATAAAACCCTGAAGCTCAAGTCAGTCATCAAGGACAAACGACTGATCACACCCACCGGAAAGTTCAACGTCTACAACACCCAACACGACATCTATTGAGCTCCATCAATGCAAGGAAACACCATGAAAAATACTCTGCTTTCACTGTTCGCCCTGACCGCTGCGCTGAGCGTGCAACCGGCCATGGCCCAGGACGCGCTGGAGCTGTTCAAGAGCAAACCCTGCGCCGCCTGCCACTCCATCGACACCAAACTGGTCGGCCCGGCACTCA
This sequence comes from Pseudomonas sp. FW300-N2A2, assembly GCF_017351735.1. Taxonomy (NCBI): domain Bacteria; kingdom Pseudomonadati; phylum Pseudomonadota; class Gammaproteobacteria; order Pseudomonadales; family Pseudomonadaceae; genus Pseudomonas; species Pseudomonas sp. FW300-N2A2. The sequence goes on from NZ_JACNDU010000058.1 coordinate 3,781, forward strand.
AGGATGTAGCGGCCAAGAATGCGGGCGTAGCCGGGGCCGCGGACACCCTGGCCAGTCATATCAAAAACGGCACACAGGGCAATTGGGGACCGATGCCGATGCCGGCAAACCCGGTCACGGATGAGGAAGCGAAGATTCTCGCGACCTGGGTCCTGACGCTCAAATAACCGCCTGGAGGGCGCCATGATGATTTTTCGAAAGGCTCTGGTTCTGGCGGCCCTCCTCCTCATTTGCGCAACCACGGTTGCCGCGCCCGACGCCCAGCGTCAGGCGCAACTCGAACACCTGCTGGCCCAGGACTGCGGCGCCTGCCATGGGCTGCACATGACCGGCGGCCTCGGCCCCGAACTGACCCGCACAGCGCTGGCGGGCAAGTCCAGGGACATCCTGATCGCCACCGTCACCCATGGCCGGCCCGGCACCGCGATGCCCGGTTGGGCCCCGCTGCTCAGCACCGCCGACATCCGTTGGCTGATCGATCTTCTTCTCCAGGGATATCCCGCACCATGATCCGTTCAATCCTGCTGTCAGCGGCGACCGGGCTGTTATTGTCCGCCTGCGCTCAGCCACCCTTGCGTGGCACCGGCGACTTGGGCGTGGTGGTGGAACGCGCCACCGGCAGCCTGCAAATCATCGAAAGCGACAACCGCACTTCGCTGGCCCGGCTCGAAGGATTGGGCGACCTGTCCCACGCCTCCGTGGTGTTCTCCCGCGACCAGCGCTATGCCTATGTGTTCGGCCGCGACGGCGGTCTGAGCAAGATCGACCTGCTGACCCGACGCATCGATCACCGAGTGATCCAGGGCGGCAACAGCATCGGCGGCGCCATCAGTCAGGACGGAAAATTGATCGCCGTGTCCAACTACGTGCCCGGCGGGGTCAAGGTCTTTGATGCGCAGACCTTGCAGCTGGTGGCCGACATTCCCGCTACCCCGCTGGCCGATGGCAGCAAGCGTTCCCGCGTGGTCGGCCTGGTCGACGCGCCTGGCCAGCGTTTTGTGTTCAGCCTGTTCGACACCGGCGAGATCTGGACCCTGGATTTCAGCCAGGGCACCACCCCGCAGATCAGCCGCTTCACCGACATCGGCGAGCAACCCTACGACGCGCTGATCACCCCGGACGGGCGCTACTACATGGCTGGCCTGTTCGGCGAAGACGGCATGGCGCAACTCGACCTCTGGCATCCAGAGCGTGGGGTAAAGCGGGTGCTCGGTGATTACGGACGCGGCCAGGCAAAACTGCCGGTCTACAAAATGCCGCACCTTGAGGGCTGGGCCGTCGCCGACCATCAGGCCTTCGTCCCCGCTGTCGGTCGCCATCAAGTGTTGGTGATGGATTCGCGCACCTGGCAGCAGAGCGCCGTGATCCCTGTGGCCGGCCAACCGGTGTTCGTCACCTCGCGCCCGGACGGTCGGCAACTGTGGGTCAATTTCGCCTACCCGGACAACGATCGGGTCCAGGTGATCGACACCGAAACCCACGCCGTGGTCGCCGACCTGCGACCGGGCCCGGCGGTGTTGCACATGGAATTCACCGCTCGCGGCGATCAGCTGTGGCTGTCGTTACGCGACGGCAATCAGGTTCAGGTCTGGGACCCGTACAGCCTGAAACAGCTGAGCACCCTGCCGGCCACTGCACCGAGCGGCATCTTCTTCAGCAGCCGCGCACAAAAAATGGGTTATTGAAATGGACCTCGACCTGCTTGCCTGCCAACTGATTGATCGCTTCCAGCATGGCATGCCGCTGTGTCCGGAACCTTATCTCGAAATGGCCCAGGTGTTGGGTTGCAGCGAGTCGCAAGTGATCGCCTGCCTGCAACGCCTGGAACTGGCCGGGGCCTTGTCGCGGATCGGTCCGGTGTTCGACCACAGCCGTGCCGGCGCCAGCACCCTCGCCGCCCTCGCCGTACCCGCCGAGCGCCTGCATCAGGTCGCCGAGCGCGTCAGCCAATACCCCGAGGTCAATCACAACTATGCGCGCGAGCATCACTACAACCTGTGGTTTGTATTGACCGGCCCCGATCGCCAACACATCGAGCGCATTCTCGAAGAACTGGAGCACGACACCGGCCTCACCCCACTGGACCTGCCGATGTTGACCGCTTACCGCATCGACCTCGGCTTTGCCTTGGGAGAAAGCCGATGAAAGCGCCATTGAATCCCAAACAGGCACTGGCCCTGCGTCGGCACCTGGAAGGCGGGTTGCCGCTGGTCTCGCGTCCTTATCAGGCACTCGCCGAACGGATCAACGCCGAGGAAAACCAGGTGCTCGCGCAAATGCACCAGTGGCACGAACAAGGGTTGTTCCGCCGGGTTGGCCTGGTGCTCAACCATCGCGCGCTGGGCTTTACCGCCAACGCGATGCTGGTGCTGGACATTCCGGACGCGTTGATCGACGAAGTCGGCCAGCGCCTGGGGCGAGCGCCCGGCATCACCCTCTGCTATCAACGGCCGCGACGCCTGCCTGACTGGCGATACAACCTGTTCTGCATGGTTCACGGTCGCCAACGCGATCAAGTCGCGGCGCACATTCAGGCGCTGCTCGAAGAACACCTGCTGAGCGACCTGCCCCACCAACTGCTGTTCAGCACCCACGCCTTCAAACAATGCGGCGGGCGCTTTGCGCCTTCATCAACAGGAGCCTCCGACCGTGGATGACCTCGACCGTCGACTGATCAACCGCTTGCAACTGGGCCTGCCGCTGGTGCGCCATCCCTGGAAAGTACTGGCCGCCGAACTGCAAAGCAGCAGCAGTGAACTGCTCGATCGGCTCCACGCACTGCTGGAGGACGGCGTGCTCACGCGCTTCGGCCCGATGTTCGACATTGAACGGCTGGGCGGTGCCTTCACGCTCGCGGCGCTGGCGGTGCCGGAAGAACGCTTCGAAGACGTCGCCGAGCAACTGCATGCCCTGCCGGAAGTGGCCCACAACTATCGACGCGAACACCCCTGGAACATGTGGTTTGTGCTCGGTTGCCCGACCGAACAAGGCATTGCCGAGACCCTGCAGCGCATTGAATCCCTGACCGGCTTGCCGCTGCTGAATCTGCCCAAAGAGGAGACCTACCATGTCGGTTTGTATTTCCCGGTCTGAAGACACCCTGGCCCATCGCCTGATCGAGCTGACCCAGACCGGCCTGCCCTTACTGGACGACCCTTGGGCCTGGCTCGCCGAGCAGCTGGACTTGAGCATCGAATCCACCCTGGACTTACTCAAGCGTTTGCAGGCCGAGGGCGCCATCCGGCGCATCGCCGCCGTCCCCAACCACTATCGCCTGGGTTATCGCTACAACGGCATGACGGTCTGGGATGTGCGCGACGCCGACATGCCGCGCCTCGGCGCGCTGATCGGGGCTCAACCCTTTGTCAGCCATTGCTATCGACGCCCGCGCCGTGAGGACTGGCGCTACAACCTGTTTGCCATGGTGCACGGTCGCAGCAGCGAGGAAATCGACAGCTACCGCGAACACCTGCGCTACTTGCTGGGCGATGCCTGTGCCGCCGACGAGATGCTGGTGAGCAGCCGCATCCTGAAAAAAACCGGATTGCGCCTGCCACCCGCAACGCACTGAAGGCGCGCCGACTCAAGGAGAGTTGCATGTTAAGGATCAGCCAATACCTGCGTGCGCTGGCCGGCCAGGCGCCCGCCCCCAGAACCAGCCCACCGGGCAGCAACCGACCGCCCGTGGTGATCTGGAACCTGCTGCGGCGCTGCAACCTGACTTGCAAACACTGCTACGCGACCTCGGCCGACAGTGTCTTTCGCGATGAACTGGATACGCCCGCCGCACTGAGCGTGATCGATGATCTGCGCGCTGCCGGGGTGAAGGTGCTCATCCTGTCCGGCGGTGAACCGCTGCTGCGTGACGATCTGTTTGTGCTCAGCGCCTATGCCCGCGCCAAGGGTTTCTTTGTTGCCTTGTCCACCAACGGCACGCTGATCGATGAGCACAACATCACGCAGATCCGTGCGGCGAATTTCGACTATGTCGGGATCAGCATCGATGGCCTGGAAGCCACCCATGACGCCTTCCGCCAACTCAAGGGCAGTTTTGCCAGTTCCATGCGGGCGATCCGCCTCTGTCGCGAACAAGGTATTCGGGTCGGCCTGCGCACCACCCTGACCCAGGAAAACCATGCGCAGCTTCCCCAATTGCTGGCGCTGATGCGCGAGTACGACGTGCAAAAGTTTTACCTGTCGCACCTCAACTACAGCGGTCGCGGCAAACGCAGCCGCCAGCTCGACGCCCGGCAACAGATGAGCCGCGAGGCGATGACGCAGATTTTCGAACGCGCCTGGGAAGACATCGCGCAGGGTCGCGACAGCGATTTCGTCAGCGGCAACAACGATGCCGACGCAGTTCTGTTGCTGCAATGGGTGGGGCTGCATCTGCCCGAACATTACCCGCGCCTGGAACACATGCTGCGCGCCTGGGGCGGCAATGCCTCGGGCAGCGGCATCGCCAACATCGACAACACCGGCGAAGTGCACCCGGACACCTATTGGTGGCAGCACTCGGTGGGCAACGTGCGGCACACGCCGTTTCGCACGCTCTGGCTGGACCGGCCGGACACCTTGTTGCAGCAGCTGCGTGCGCATCCGCGCGCCGTCGGCGGCCGCTGTGGCCAATGCCGCTGGCTGGACATCTGCAACGGCAACACCCGAACCCGCGCCTGGGCCGAAGGCGATCTGTGGGGGCAGGACCCCGGTTGCCACCTCAGCGATGAAGAAATCGGTGTGCCGCCCATCACGACAATCCCTTGCGTCATGCACTGAAGCATCCGCCTGGCAAGCCCCGGCCAACCTGATGAAGAACCAAGGACGTCCCATGTACCCATCGATTATTTTACCGGCCGCACTTGCGTCCCTGTTCAGACCGGGCGAAGTCGCCCTGGTCGGCGCGGGCCCCGGCGATCCACGCCTGCTGACCCTGCGCGCCTGGAGCCTGTTGATGCAGGCCGACGCCGTGGTTTACGACCGTCTGATCAGCCCCGACCTGCTGACGCTGATCCCCCTCACTTGCGCCCGGCATTACGTCGGCAAGGCCAGCGGCTGCCACAGCCTGCCCCAGGAACAAATCAACGAGCTGCTGGCCGACCTTGCCGAGCAAGGGCAACGCGTGGTCCGGCTCAAGGGTGGCGACCCGTTCATTTTCGGTCGCGGCGCCGAGGAGTTGCAGTATCTGCTGCAGCGCAACATCGACTGCCAGGTGGTGCCGGGCATCACCGCCGCGTCCGGGTGCAGCGCTTACGCCGGCATCCCGCTGACGCACCGGGACCTGGTCAATTCCTGTCGATTCATCACCGGCCACTTGCAACACGACGGCGAGTTGAAACTGCCTTGGCGCGATCTGGCCGACAGCAGCCAGACCCTGGTGTTTTACATGGGCTTATCGAACCTCGGGGTTATCGCTAAGCACCTGATCGAGGCCGGGTTGTCGGCCGACACACCGGCAGCGCTGGTCAGCAACGGCACGCGCCCCGACCAGCACGTTGCCCGTGGTTTGTTGCACCAACTGCCGACGTTGGCGCTGGAGTGCCCGCCGGGTATCCCGACGCTGACGGTGATTGGCAAGGTGGTCGATCTGTTCGCCGCACAACCGATGGAGTACCCGGCGCGTTTTTATCCTGTTCAGGCGTTGCAACGGCACGGCAAGGTGGCGCTATGAAACGCGGGCTGCTGCTGCCGTTGTTATGGGTCAGTGTCGCCGCTGGCGCCGCTGATCCGGCACTTGAACACGCCGCGAACGACTACCGCCAGCATTGCCAAAGCTGCCATGGCGCCAACCGTTTCGGCGGTACCGGGCCGGCGTTGTTGCCAGAGAGTCTGAGCCGGATCAAACCCGATGAAATCCGCAGCGTGATCCAGAACGGCCGCCCCGCAAGCCAGATGGCCGGGTTTGCCAACGTGTTCAACCCGGCGCAGATCGACGCGCTGGTGAGCTACCTTCAGCAACCGCCCGCCACCGCGCCGACCTGGAGCAACGACGAGATTCGCGGCAGTCACTCGATGCTCGCCGACATCAGCAAGCTGCCCACCACGCCCCAGCATGGCGCCGATCCGCTGAACCTGTTCGTGGTGGTGGAAGCTGGCGATCACCACATCAACATCCTCGACGGTGATCGTTTCGAGGTGCTGGCGCGGTTTACCTCACACTTTGCCGTGCATGGCGGGCCGAAGTTCTCGCCGGACGGGCGCTTCGTCTACGTCGCCTCGCGCGATGGCTGGGTCAGCCTGTACGACCTGCACAACCTGAAGCTGATCGCCGAGGTCCGCGCCGGGCTCAACACCCGTAACCTGGCGGTGAGCAAGGATGGTCGCTGGGTGTTGGTGGGTAACTATTTGCCGGGCAATCTTGTCGTGCTGGATGCCCGCGATCTGTCGCTGGTCAAAACCATTCCAGCCATCGGCCGGGACGGCACGGCGTCACGGGTCAGCGCGGTCTACACCGCGCCGCCACGGGACAGTTTCATCGTCGCGCTCAAGGACGTGAAGGAAGTCTGGGAACTGTCGAGCGCCGGGACTCCGGACTTCGAACCGCGACGGATCGAGGCTGAGGACATGCTCGACGACTTTTCCTTTTCACCGGACTACAAGCAGTTGCTGGCCACGTCGCGCAAGGCCAAGGGTGGTCAGGTGATCGACCTCGACAGTGGCAAGGTGGTCACCGACATTCCGTTGCCGGGCATGCCGCATCTGGGGTCCGGGACCTATTGGAAACGCAACGGTCAGTGGGTGTTTGCCACGCCGAACATCAGCAAGGGGCTGATCTCGGTCATCGATTTCAAGACCTGGAAGCTGATCAAGGAAATCCCGACGTTGGGGCCGGGGTTCTTCATGCGCAGTCACGTCAATTCACGGTATGCCTGGACGGATGTGTTCTTCGGGCCGGACAACGATGCGATTCATTTGATCGACAAACAGACTCTGGAAATCGCCCGTACCTTGCGTCCGATGCCTGGCAAGACGGCGGCGCACGTCGAGTTCACTCGCGATGGTCGGCACTTGCTGCTGAGTATTTGGGCGACCGATGGGGCGCTGATTGTTTATGACAGTGACACGCTTGAGGAGATCAAGCGTATCCCGATGAACAAGCCGTCGGGCAAGTACAACGTTGGCAACAAGATCGAGTTTGTGGAGGGGACTTCGCATTAGGGGTTGGGGTTGGGTGTATATCCGTTTTTTTGGTGATGGCTGCTGGC
>NZ_JACNDU010000059.1:0-8179 GCF_017351735.1 Pseudomonas sp. FW300-N2A2
CCAGAAGTCAGCCGGCGCGTACTGCACAAACCCGCCCACTTCGCCCATGTCCGGCACATCGCGCAAGCCTTGCAGCTCACCGTTGGAGGTCCGTCCCGGCAGGTAATTCAGGAACGGCCCGGCGCTGAAGCCACTTGCGTTGAACGCGTCCCAGGTCAGCCCGTCATCGGTGCTCAGGCTGACATCGCCCCAGTCCAGATCGAGGTACGGCACGGGCCGGGTTTCGTAACGGCTGCCGGTTGGGTCGTGCGGCTGATAGCTGAGGCCACCCCCTGCTTCGCCGGTGATGCCGTCTGCTGAAACGTTGGCCGAAAGGCACGTCAGCGCGGCGAAAAGAGCAACTGTAATCCTCGACATGAGGCAATTCCTTGAACGGGACATGCGCGCATCAATCCCCGGATCGCGCTCCCGGCGCAAGCACTCATGTTGTTTGTAGCGACCTACAAAAATTGTAGCTTCGAAGACACGAACACACGCCAGAACCCCGCCCCCGCTGGGCCAAACCCGGTTGGCACAGTCCCTGCTCTACCCCCTGTGCAGCGCAGACAGCACACCCGGCGCACACTTTTTACAAGATAGGTAACGCAGATGATTGACTGGCATATCGTGTGTGATTTCGACGGGACCATCACCCGCACCGACGTGATCGACAGCATCCTCCAACGGTTCGCCGACCCGAGCTGGGAAGCGATCGAAAACGAGTGGCTGGCGGGCGACATCGGTTCCCGTGAATGCCTCAGCCGCCAGCTCTCGCTGGTCAAGGCCACACCGTCCGAGCTGCTCGGGTTCTTCGACACGGTCGAGATCGACCCGGACTTCCCCGACTTCGTCGACCACGTGATCGGCCTCGGCGCCTCCCTCGAAGTGGTCAGCGACGGCATCGAACAAGGCATCGCACGGATCCTGGCGCGCAACTACGTCAGCCTCTTGCCGATCCTCGCCAATCGCATGCGCCAACTCGATCACGACAGTTGGCGCATCGACTTCCCCCATGCCAGCGACGCCTGCCGCGCCGCCTCCGGCAACTGCAAATGCAAGTCCACCCCCAGCACCAAACGGGTACTGGTAATCGGCGACGGCCAGTCCGACATGTGCGTGGCCGCCACCGCCGATTTCGTGTTCGCCAAGGATCGCCTGGCCGAGCACTGCGAGCGCAACGGCATCGCCTATGCGCGCTTCGACAGCTTCGCCGATCTGCCTGCGCTGCTGGCCTTGCTGCCAAGCGCCAGCGCCGCCAACGCCACCTCTTTCAACGTAGAAACCTTCAACGCAGAAAATCAGGAACTCCTCCACCATGTCTGATATTCGAATCGCAACCGCAGAAGACCAGATCCTCCTGGATAAAGAAGCCAAATACTGCTCCTACGGCGACACCGTTCACTACATCGACCCACCGCGTATCTTCAGCCGATGCGAAGGCTCCTACGTCTGGGACACCGAAGACCAGGCCTACCTCGATTTGCAAATGTGGTACTCGGCGGTCAACTTCGGTTACGCCAACCCGCGTCTGAACAATGCGCTGAAACAGCAGATCGATACGCTGCCGCAAATCGCCAGCCAGTACCTGCACAAAGGCAAGATCGAGCTCTCGGAAATGATTGCGGTCGACGCGAAGAAAAAATTCGGCCTCGACGGTCGCGTGCACTTCAACGTCGGCGGGTCGCAGTCCATCGAGGACTCGCTGAAAGTCGTGCGTAACGCCACCAACGGCAAGAGCCTGATGTTCGCGTTCGAGGGCGGTTACCACGGACGTACACTCGGCGCCTCGTCGATCACCTCCAGCTACCGCTATCGCCGCCGCTACGGCCACTTCGGCGAGCGCGCCAATTTCATCCCGTTCCCGTACCACTTCCGTGGCCCGAAAGGCATGACCAAAGAAGAATACGGCAGCCATTGCGTGCAGCAATTCGCCCGCCTGTTCGAGACCGAATACAACGGCGTCTGGGATCCGAAAGTCGGCCAGAGCGAATACGCCGCGTTCTACGTCGAGCCGATCCAGGGCACCGGCGGCTACGTGATTCCGCCGATGAATTTCTACAGCGAACTCAAGCATGTGCTCGACCAGCACGGCATTCTGATGGTGGTCGACGAAATCCAGATGGGCTTCTATCGGACCGGCAAGCTGTGGTCGATCGAGCACTTCGACGTCAAACCCGACGTCATCGTCTTCGGCAAAGCGCTGACCAACGGCCTCAACCCGCTGGGCGGCATCTGGGCAAAAGAAGAGTTGATCAACCCGAAAATCTTCCCGCCAGGCTCGACCCACTCGACGTTCGCCTCCAACCCGTTGGGCACGGCGGTGGGCCTGGAAATGTTCAAGATGACCAGCGAAGTCGACTACGGCGCGATGGTCATGAACAAGGGCAAGTACTTCCTCGAAGGCTTGAAAGACTTGCAGAAACGCTACCCGATCATCGGCGACGTCGACGGCCTGGGCCTGGCGCTGCGCTGCGAAATCTGCGGCCCGGACGGTTTCACGCCGGACAAGGCCACGCTCGATTTCATGGTCGAAGAAGGCATGAAGGGCGACATCGAAATCGACGGCAAACGCCTGGGCCTGATTCTCGACGTGGGCGGTTACTACAAGAACGTCATCACCCTCGCGCCGTCGCTGGAAATCAGCTATCCGGAAATCGATTTGGGCATCGCCCTGCTCGACCGCTTGCTGCATCGGGCGATGACACGATGAACGAGCAAGAGATCGACATGGGCGAAGGCAGCGCCGGTTTCGTTCTCGGCAGCGGGGAGGTCGCGGTGTTGTTGATCCACGGCCTCACCGGCACCCCGACCGAGTTGCGTCGGGTCGCCATCGGCCTGGCCAAGGCCGGCTGCACGGTGTACGTGCCGACGCTGGCCGGACACTGCGGAGACAACGCCGACCTGCAAGCCACCGGTTGGCGTGACTGGTACGAGAGCGCACGCAATACCTTCATCGGTGTGCGACGCAAACACGAGCACGTGTTCGTCGGCGGTTTGTCGATGGGCGCGGTGCTGTCGATGTACCTCGCCGCCGAGCATCCGGGGCAGATCGAAGGCTTGTTGCTGTATTCGACGACCCTGCGCTACGACGGCTGGAACATGCCCAAAGTCGCGGTGCTCACGCCGTTGCTGATGGCGATTCCGTTTGGCGTGCACCTGTGCCGCTTCAACGAAAAATCACCTTTCGGCATCAAGGACGAACGCTTGCGAGCAATCGTCGAGCGGCAGATGAAGGCTGGCGAGAGCAGCAATGCCGGGCTGCTGACCATGTCCGGGGTGAGTGTCCGGGAACTGCATCGACTGGTGGCGGCGGTGAAAAAACGCATGCCGCAGATCACCACGCAAACGCTGGTGCTGCACTCGCGCGAAGACGACATCACCAGCCGCTGGAACGCCGATTATGTGGAACGCAAACTCGGCGGTCCGGTGGTGAAGGTGCTGCTCGACGACTGCTACCACATGATCACCGTCGACCTGCAATACCGCCGCGTGGTGGAGCTGAGCGCGGACTTCATCCAGCAACGTTTCATTCAACAGCGCTGCGCCCCCAAACCCATGCGCCAGGACTATCGGCAACTGGCCTGACTCAAGGAAACGATGTGATCACAGCCCTTGCCTTTTTGACGATCGAGGCCATCGACCGCGATGCCTGGAATGCCTGTTTCCCTGCCGAGCTGGAGGATTGGAATTACTACCGGGCGGTTGAACGGGCTGGCATCGCAGACTTTCAATGGCGCTATCTGGCGCTGTACGAAGACGAGGTATTGATCGCGGCGGCCGTGGCGTTCACCACCGCTTACTCGCTGGACACCACGGTTCAGGGGCTGGGCAAACGCATCAGTGAACGGCTGCGCCGCGTGTGGCCGGGGCTGTTCGACGTGCGCCTGTATGCCCTCGGTTCGCCGGTGGCCGAGCAGTGCCACGTCGGGACCGCACCGCACATCGAACCGGCCCGGCGCGTGGACCTGCTTCAACAATTGTTACGGCTGGCGCGTCACGATGCCGATCAGGCCGGGGTCGGTTTGCTGGCCGTCAAGGATGCCTCTCACCGCGACCCGCAATGGTTGCAGGTGTGTCAGGACGCGGGTCTGCAAAGCATGCCCGGCCTGCCCAGCGCCGAGCTGCCGATCCGTTTTGGCTCGGTGGACGCCTACCTCGGCACGCTCGGCAAATCCACCCGCAAAGACCTGCGCCGCACCCTGCGTGGCCAGGGGCCGCGCATCGAATGGCGGCGCTCGGTCGATGACCTTCTACCGAGGATGATGGCGCTTTACGAGGCCACGCTGAGCCGCAGCGACCTGACTTTCGAACGCCTGCCGCCCGGCTACTTCCGCCAGGTCCTGGAACACCTCGATGAACGTGCCGCGTGCGTGTTGTATTGGGTCGGCGAAGAGCTGGTGGCGTTCAACCTTGTGCTGTTCGACGAACTGCGACTGGTCGACAAGTTCTTCGCCCACGACCTGGCCCGGACCCGCGAACACAATCTCTACGTGCGCAGCTGGCTGGCCAATGTCGACTACTGTATTGAGCACGGCATCCCGATCTACGCGTGCGGCCAGGCCGGTTATGCCAGTAAGCTGCGCCTGGGTTGCTCGTTTACCGGCAACACCGTGTTTTTCCGCCATCGCAACCGCTTGCTCGACAGCCTGTTGCGTGTGGTGAAATTGTTTATCCGACCGGACCGTTCCGACCCTGCCATGGCCGCCGCGATCAGCGAGCAGCAATAAGCGAAGCACAATGACCAAAGACTCACGCACCAACGCTCGACCTTTCGCCCTCTCCGGCTGGAGCCTGCAGCGCAAACTGGTGCTGGCGTTCTGGCTGGTCAGCGTCATTCCGACGATGATCGCCGCCGAACTGGCGGCCACCACGCTGTCGCAGATTTTCGACAGCAACGTACGCATCTGGCTGCAGGAATCGACCAAGATCGTCGAGGACGAGATCAGCGAAATCCTGCGCGACAACGCCCGGGTCGCGCAGCTGTTCCTGCGTTACACGCGCCCGCCCACCGATCGGCAGGCGAACAAACACGACAAGCTGACCACCGACATCGCCGACTCCATGGGCATCGACGTCGTGGCGCTGGTGCGCACCAGCGATCACAAAGTGGTGTTCAGCACCGCCGCCGACGACATCGTCCGCCAGATCAGCACCGCGCCCAAGGCGGTGCTGCAAACCCTGCAAGTCGGTGGCGTGGCGACCGGCACGGTGGTCTCGACCTTCGAAACGGATCAGGACGGTGTCGAGTACAAACTGGTGATTGCCACCTACCTCGACAACAGTTTCCTCACCAGCGTGGCCGACGTGCACTCGCTGGACCTGCGTCTGTATCTGGCCAAGGCCAATGACTTCTCGGAGATTTTTTCCACCCAGCGCTTCGAGGATCACCCGGCGGCCGTACCGGAAAAAATCGAACAGATCCTGCGCAGCACCAAACAACCGATCGAGCAGTTCACCAACCGCTACAGCGGCATCTACCGGCCGATCCTCAACGAAAACGGCGAGCTGCAAGGGGTGATTTTCAGCGGCCTGTTGCGCCACACCAGCCTGGTCGGGCTGGTCAATCAGAGCAACCTGTTCATCCTGATTTTCCTGCTCAGCTCGGCGGCGTCCCTGGCGGTCGGCTGGCTGGTTTCGCAGCGCCTGACCAAGCCGTTGCGCGGGTTGTCCAAAGGCGTACAAGCGGTGATCGCCGGGGATTATCGCCAACGCCTGCCGGTCACCGGCGGCGACGAACTGGCGGAACTGAGCAGCACCTTCAACCACATGAGCGAACGCCTCGGCGAGTTGCAGCATCTGGAATCGCAACTGCGTCGGCGTGACCGCCTGCATGCGCTGGGCGAAGTGGCGATGGGCCTGGCCCATGAAATCCGCAACCCGCTGGGCATCATCAAAACCGCCACGCAACTGCTGCACCGGCGCGCCGATTTGCCCGAGACCGACAAGCGTCATCTGGAATACGTGGTCAGCGAAGTCAGCCGGATCAACGATTTGATCACCGACTTCCTCGACTTCGCCAAACCCAGCGCACCGATGCGCTCGACCCAACTGGCGCGCCCGCTGCTGGATGAACTGGTCGGCTTCTGCGCGCCGGAGCTGGCCAGCCACAACATCGATGTACAAGTCGAAGATCAATCGCCCACCGCGACGCTTTACGCCGACGCGCGGCAAATCAAGCAGGCCGGGCTGAACCTGATCGTCAACGCCATCGACGCCATGCCCGACGGCGGGCGGCTGACCCTGGGCATCAGCAGCGACCGGCACTACACGGTGATCAGCATCAGCGACACCGGCCAAGGCATTGAACCGGACATGCTCGAACGGATCTTCACACCGTTCGTCACCACCAAGGCCTCGGGCACCGGGCTGGGTCTGGCCAAGGTGTTCTCGATCATGGAGAGTCATGACGGGCGCATCGAATGCGTCAGTGAAAAAGATGCCGGGGCCACATTCACCCTGTACATTCCGGCCAACGGTGAAGACTTCGACGAGGGCAGCGATGACACATAACGTACTGGTGGTCGACGACGAGCCCAAGCTCTGCGACCTGCTGGCCTCGGCGCTCAGTCAGAACGGCATTGTGGTGTTCACCGCCGGCAACGGCCTGCACGCACTCAAGGTGCTGGAATGCGAAGACATCGACCTGGTAATCAGCGACTGGCGCATGCCCGGCATGGACGGCCCGCAACTGCTGGCGGAAATCAAAAGCCGTTTTCCGCAGTTGCCGGTGATCGTCATGACCGCCTACAGCACGGTGAAAAACGCCGTGCAGTCGATGCGCAACGGCGCCTTCGACTACATCGCCAAGCCGTTCGACATCGACGAGCTGGACATCACCGTCAACAAGGCCCTGCAATTTCGCGACATTCTCAAAGACAACCAGCGCATGCGCGCCGAGCTCGACGAACACCGGCAGATCGACAGCCTGATCGGCGACAGCCCAAGCTTTCGACGGGTGCTGCACGCCATCGACTCGGTGCGCGAAAGCAACGCGACCATTCTGCTGACCGGCGAAAGCGGCACCGGCAAGGAAATGGTCGCCCGGGCAATCCACACCCACGGCAATCGCGCCGACAAACCTTTTGTCGCGGTGAACTGCGCGGCAATCCCCGAAGGGCTGCTGGAAAGCGAAATGTTCGGCCACCGCAAAGGCGCGTTTACCGGCGCGGTGGCGGATCGCGTCGGGCGTTTTCAGCAGGCTGACAAGGGCACGCTGTTTCTCGATGAAATCGGCGAAATGCCGCTGGCGCTGCAGGCAAAAATCCTTCGGGCCTTGCAGGAGCGAGTGATCGAACCGGTGGGCGATCCGCGCGAGCGCAAGGTCGATGTACGGGTGATCGCGGCGACCAACAAGAACCTGCTGGACGCGGTGGCCAACAAGGAGTTTCGCGAAGACCTTTACTACCGCCTCAACGTCTTCCCGATTCCGCTGCCGGCCCTGCGCGAACGGGTTGAAGACATTGCGCCGCTGGCCCGGCATTTCGCCCATACGCTGGGGGCTGCGGCCGGCAAACGTTTCAGCGGTTTCAGCGCGCAAGCGTTGCAGGCCATGGCCCGGTATTCATGGCCAGGGAATATTCGCGAACTGCAGAACTGCGTGGAACGGGCGACCATTGTCGCCTCGGGCGCGGTGATTGAAGAGGAAGACCTGCCGGCGTATCTGTTCGCTTCGAGTGCCAACGGCGGCGGCACTTTGATCGCTGAGGGCAGCGTGCCGGCAGACCTGGAAGCGGCGCTGGCCGAGGTGGAAAAAACCTACATTCTGGCGGCGCTGGCACAGAGCAACGGCGTGCAGGCAGCCGCGGCGCAGTTGATCGGGATTTCCGAGCGCAGCTTCTGGTATCGGTTGAAGAAGCTGGGGATTCATGTGGACAAGATTGTGCGCTGATCCCTGCCTGTGGGGGCGCAATGCTGTTCACTTGGGCGCTAACCGTGGGCTTTGAATGGGGCATATCCGTTGCTGGGGTAACGGCGGGTATTGGTTTCGCCCTTACGGCGAGTCACTTTGGAAAAGCCCCAAAGTAACCAAAGGGCTCTTGCCCCTTTCGTTCGGTGCCTCGCTAAGGCTCGGCATGCCCTCGCTCCGGTCCTGCTCCGTGGGCCCGCCGCCATCGGCCATCCCTGGCCGGGGGCGGCTAACCCGGCATCCATGCCGGGTTGCCCACTGCGCAGAACCTCCACTCGGCCTCTCGAGGGGGCG